>CADDYU010000049.1 GCA_902810705.1 Methylococcaceae bacterium | reverse complement strand
GGAGGTCAACCTATTGCGCCCGCTACACGCAGGAAAAATTCAGGTGATGCCGATGACTCGCAAGCGCACGGCAGCGACGAAACTGGCGACATCACGGGCGGCACGCCTCGGGCAGGGGCCGCCGGCGCCCAGGAAGACGCCGAGGCGGGTGGAACCGCCAGGGAGGAATCGGGTCGAGGGGATCAGGACACCGCCTCGAAGGCGGCCGAGTACATCACTAGTACGATTCTGGGAGACCGGGAGCCGGGCCAAGTCGATTCTCTTTATCCTCCTGGCGGGAGTCGGGAGGATGATAAAAAAGGAGAGGGCGAGGAGCGCGTGCCGGTCACCGCGGCGGATGAGCACGAATCCTGACATTTGCGCTTCGATGGAGAATCGCTGACCTAGCCGGTTAAAGGTCAGCCGGTGCTTTCGGAACTGAACCGAGCCAAGAGGAGCCCGAACGATGGCGACACGGACCTCCATGCAAGGGGATGAGCGTGGCCGAACCGCCACGCGTCCCTGGGATATTCCTATCAAGGGCTGGCGTGATATTGCCTATCGAGTGTGGGCCAATTTGCAACAGCATAATATGTCGTTCGTGGCCGCTGGCGTGGCATTTTTCGTGCTGCTGGCGCTCTTTCCCGCCTTGGGAGCCATCGTCGGCATCTACGGTCTCATCGCCAATCCCGGCGATGTCGAACAGGAGCTCGGCTCAGTGTGGAACGTTCTGCCGCCGGAAGCCAGAAGTCTTTTGAGCGCCCAGCTCCACGAGATTGCCAGCCATGCCGCCGGCACCTTGAGCCTTGGTGTTCTGCTCGGCTTGGTGATCGCCATTTGGAGTGCTTCCCGAGGAATGAATTCGATCATCGTCGCTCTGGACATCGTCTACAACCAGACGGAAAAGCGCAGTTTCCTAAGACTCAATCTACTCTCCCTGGAGTTGACGGCAGGGGCGATCCTGTTCGCCGTGATCGCCCTAGCGCTCATCATCGGGCTGCCGGCCGTTTTCGACTTGTTCGGCATCGGCGGGCTCATGTCCGCGTTGTTGAATTTACTGACCTGGCCGTTGCTGGGGCTGGGCTTCATGTTCGGCCTCGCGGTCATATACCACTATGGTCCGTGCCGCGACCAGCCCCGCTGGGAATGGGTAACGCCCGGCGCGGTTTTTGCCACGTTTCTCTGGTTGATCGGCTCGGGCCTATTTTCATTCTATGTTGCCAAGTTCGGCGACTACAACAAAACCTATGGCTCGGTGGGAGCCGTGGTCATTCTGCTGACTTGGGTTTACCTAAGCTCCTATGTTGTGCTCTTGGGAGCGGAAGTCAACGCGGAGATGGAGCACCAGACGGAGAAGGACACCACGGAAGGCCATCCCGAACCCCTAGGCGAGCGAGGCGCTTACGTCGCGGATACCGTAGGCCCTTCCCAGGCTGACGATGACTCGCGAGACGCCGGCCGCTAAGCGATCGCCCGTGTGGCGGGTCCTGAAGTGGACGGGGATTGTTCTTGGAGTTCTAATCCTTGCCGTCGTTCTGGTGGTGGCGTTCTTCGACTGGAACCGGCTGCGCGGGCCGATTTCAAACCTGGTTAGCGGCGCTTTGGGACGGCAGTTCGCCATCAACGGCGACATGACGATGGATTGGTCCTGGACGCCGCGCCTCGCTGTCAACGATATCGCGCTGGACAACGCCCCTTGGGGCAGCCGGCCGGAGATGTTTACGCTCGAGCGCGCCGAGGTATCCCTTCGGATTCCGGATTTGTTCAAGGGCCATATTGTGCTGCCGGAGATCGAAATATCGAAACCCCGGCTCTTGCTCGAAAGGAGCTCCGAGGGAAAGCCGAACTGGGAGTTCGGCGACCGCGATCAGAAGAAAGACGACTCGACCGGCTTGCCCATCGGCCGGCGCTGGTTTCCCAAGATCGGCCGCCTCGCCATCAACGATGGTGCATTCATCTTTCGCGATCCCGCCTCGCGCACTTTCCTGGACATGAGCGTCTCGACCGTGGTGGGCGAGTCCGACGAGCAGACCTTGAAGCTGTCCGGCCGGGGAAGTCTACAGAAGGAACAATTCACCTTGGACGCGCGAGGCGGCTCGGTCCTGACGTTGTGGGAGACCGACAAGCCTTTTCCCATGGACATAAAGGTCGGCTACGGCGATACCGAGGCCAAAGTCCAAGGCACTATTGCGGAACCCTTGAAGCTCGAAGGCCCCGATCTCAATTTCGAAGCCAAGGGGCCTGATTTGGCCGTGTTGCGGCCCTTCACGCGGGTCTGGATTCCGCGAACGCCGCCGTATCGGTTCGCCGGGCGGATCCATCGGGAGGGTGAGCTCTGGCGAATCAGAGGCTTCGAGGGAAAACTCGGCGGCAGTGATCTATCCGGCAATCTCAAGTTCACTTATCGCGACGATCGGCCGTTCCTGGATGGCGATCTGGAATCCAGGAAGCTGGATTTCCGGGACTTCGCCGGTTTCATCGGCGCGAATCCCAAGCCCGACGCTCCGCCCCGCCCGAAGCTGCTCCCCGAGGAGCCTTATGATGTCGAAGGACTGCGGGTGGCCGATGCGGACATCCGGTTCAAGAGCGCCAATATCGTGACGCCCAAGATGCCGGTGGATGAGGTATACGCCCATGTGAAACTGGACCATGGCGTCTTGACCCTGAAACCGGCCAACGCCACGGTCGGTTTTGGCCGGATCGCCGCCGATATCATGATGGACGCCAGAGGCGAGAAAATACTCGCCAAGTTCGATACCCGCATCGACAAGGTACCCTTCCAGCGTCTGCTGGCGAAGACTCCTTTTGGCAAGGAAGCCGGCGGCACCTTCTTCGGCCGGATGAATCTGGCCGCCGCCGGCAACTCCATCGCCGAGATGGCCGCGGCGGCGGACGGGGGAATCACCGTTATCATGGAACAGGGCCGCATCGGTGAGCTTTTGATGGAATTGATCGGCCTCGATATCGCGGAATCTCTGGGTTTGGTGTTGACCGGGAATAACCCGAGCATCCCGATTCAATGCGTTATCCAGGATTTCATCGTCAGCGATGGTGTCGTGAAGACCAAGCTGTTCCTGCTCGACACCACCGACACCAAGGTCACCGGGGAGGGCAGCATCGACCTTCGAAGCGAAAAGATCGACTTCCGCCTCGCCGCCCATCCGAAGGACCCCAGCCTATTCAGCGCCCGAACCCCGATCATCCTTAACGGAACTTTAAGGAGCCCTTCGGGACGCCCCGAAGTGATACCCTTGGCGGCCCGGGGCGCCGCTTCTGTGGTGCTGGGCGTGCTCGCTCCGCCCGCCGCCATTTTGCCGTGGGTGGAACTCGGCCTGGGCGAGGATAGTCCGTGCCGAGCGCTGCTCGACGCCGCCGAGAAAAAGGAGAGCCTGCCCCGCAAAGGCAGGCGGCGTTAGCGTTCGCTCTGATTCTCGAAAACGGTCGCCGCTATTCCAAAAGGCCTCGCCGTACCGAGAGAATAGCTTCGATGACAGTGCTCCACCATAGATTCACATGGCCTGGCCATTTCGTTCCGCCATCAGTTGATCGTAAAGCTCGAGATAAGCCTTCAAGATCGCCCCTCGGCCAAAGCGCGTTTCAAGCTGCCGGCGGCCGGCTTCCCCAAGCGATCTCGCCAAACTCTCCACCGAGCCCAGCACCTCCTCGATCCGCGCCGCCAAGGCCGAGGGGTCGGCACAAGGGCAGAGTAGTCCTGTGATGCCGCCCTCGATCAGCTCCAAGGCCCCGGAGGTCATGGTGCTGATGACGGGCAAGCCGTAATTCCAGGCTTCGAGAATAACATTGCCTAGGGGCTCATGCCGCGAGGGACAGACCAGCCCGTCGGCAAGAGCATAGTAGGGATCGGGGGAATTCTGCCAGCCCAGCCAGCGTATCCGGGCATCCAGGCCGAGATCGGTGCCGAGCTTTTTCAACTCGCCCGCTAAAGGGCCATCGCCGATCATCAGAAGGATCCAAGGCCGGCCGCCAAGCTCGACCGGCAGGTGCGTCAAGGCCTTCAGTAAGTCGTCGAAGCCCTTTTTCCCGATAAATCGCCCAAGGGCAAGTAAAATCCAGGTTCCAGCGGGAATTCCCAAGCGCTGCCGCAGCGCTTCCTTGTCGCTTTCGCTCAAGGAAATCGGATCGGGCACGAAATTGCCGATGTGGAACACCCGTTTGGCCGGCAGGCCCTCTTTGATCAAGTAATCGCAAATTCCTTGGGTATTGCCGATCCAGGCGTGGGCGTGCCGATAATAGCCGTCGATCTTGTAATACCCTCCGAGCCGGGCGATGTGGACGGCGGGCCCTCGCTTGGACAAGCGGGTCAGGCGCGTGGCTCGGCCCATGTAGGTCTGAACGATGCAGGGTTGCCGGGCTTCCACGAGCTTCCGGACGCGCCACAACGACCAGGCATCCCACTGGTTTGCCAAGGGGAAATGGATTTGTTCGATGTCGTCCTTGGCCAGCTCTCGGGCTACCGGCGTGTCCGGCCGATTGATAGCCGTTACCGATTCACCGGCCTCGTGAAGCGCACGCACCAGTCGTACGTAAAACTGATCGGCCCCGCCGAACTGGCGGCTGCCGAGGACATGCAGGGAAGGATAACGTTCAGACATGCCGGTTTTTCCGTCGGCGCTTCATCGCTGGCTGAAAAACCAACTAAGAGTATTTCGTCAAGAAGCTTATCTGACGAAGCTGCTCTTAAGGCCAGAAAGGTCCAGCGAAATTTTCACGGCCGACATCGATATCGTTGAGGGAGGCGCGAATTATAATCGGATTCTTGGATAACTCCGCCTCCGGTTAGGTTTTTAGCTCCTCGTCGGTGTCGTATTTGCGCGCGGAAGAGCAGGGCGAGTAATGCACGCTGGGGCTCTATCAGATATTCAACTCGTTCTATGGAAGCAAAAAGGCTCCAGCGCTGATTTGACGCGGTCTATGGAGGGGCGGTTTGATATCGACCTTTATGATCTTCTCGGATTGCGGAAACTTGGGAAGCTTAGATATATTTGTAATCCCGTTGGCGGTTTGATAAAAAATTGCGGCAAGGTATGAAGAATTGGGGACAAAGCCAACAGCTTTTGTTTTAAACATGGAACATGTTTGAGGACTTTCAATGGTTTGGAAAAAATTAGCGCGGGGCTGCTGGATTTCCCCACTGTTGCTGCCGGGAATCGCCTCGGCGCTGACGGTTGAAATTCAAGGGATGCGTCTCGAGCCCGAGATGGCCGGAGCAAGCTGTGTAGACATCGCCGGCGTTTATCCAGGGGTGAGGATCGAGGCTGACCGGCCCGGGCAGGCGCCTAGAATTTGCCATAATGCGGCACGGGTGAATTCCGTCAGCATTGCGAACGCCACGCTGATCGCCACGCCACCACTCAATAGAGATATCGTGATCAAGTTCGAGCATGAATTTCCGCCGGGAGTGAACGGCAAAATTATGGCTCGAGCTAAACTTCAAGGATTTTTTGCCACCGAGAGTGGTGTAGGGGTTCCAACCGGGGACAAGCTGGATCTGACCGCGTACTTTTCGCAAGGTAAGACCAACGATGTCATCGCCGAGCCGTTGAAGTTCACCGTGGGCAATGATCTGGATGCCGCTCTCTTCGACTACTCCGTGAAAAAGCAATATCTTACGGCGGGACCCCGGACGCTCAAGGGCGAGATTAAAATTAACTTCAAGGGCCTCGGGCACAAGGTTACTTTTCCGGACAAGTGCCTGATCGCTCTGGATAGCGGGTCGACTTTCGAAGACAAGCTCGAGACCATGGAGATGGTGGAGGGAGCGCCCCCGCCGGAGGAGGCGGGCCAAGCAGGAGGCCCCCCCGGAAGCGGCCGGCCGCCAGCCCCGGCGGCTCCGCCTGAGGGCCAGCTTCCGCCGCTTCCAAATCTACCCCCCTTGGGGCCCTTGCCTCCTAGCCCCTGAATGTTGGGCCTGGGCGAATCGGGTATCGCCCGATTCCTCTCGTGAAAAGCCTCGAGAGCCGCCCTCTCGCCATCTCCGGCTAATGGCTTAGGCGCGGGCCTACATTGGCGTAAAGGTGCGGTTGGTCGGTGGCACTGGCGAGGGCGGCGTAGTGGGCGCTTGCCGCCTTAAATTCTTCAACTGTTGCTCCAGCCGCCGGATGCCGTTTTCGAGGGAGGCGTCCATGACGACGACATGGCCCATGGACAAGATGATGCGTTGAAGCTCCGGAATCCGCGTGCCGCTGGCGGAAACGATATAGACGGGCTGCACGTACAGCACCGAGCGTTTCACCGGCAGTACGATGATGCGTCCTCTCAGGACGCGCGAGCCCTTTTGATCCCATAAGGAAAACTGGCGCGCGATTTCGGGATCCTGGTCGATCAATGCGCTGACTTGGGCCGGTCCGTCCACTTGAATTTCCCGGCTGAACTTGTAGAGCACGATCTGCTTGCTGTAACCCATGCCCGGTGCAACGTTCGCGCCCACCGTCGGAGTTCCGGCGACCGCCAGTACGCTAAGATTGCTCCGTCCGATGGGCGTCATCGGGTTGATAAGGATGAAGCTTTGTTGATCGCTCCGATAGCCTTCCAGCGCCGTCATGAAGTAGAACGGCTTCATGAGAACGTCATTGACGCGCGGAAAGTCCCAGGTTTCCGCCTGCTCGTAGAACAATTCCGGCGTCGTTTGATGATAGCGCGCATAAATGCTCATTTGCGCGGTGAACATGTCCTTCGGATAACGCAGCTGATCCCTGAGAGGCGGAGACAGGGTATTGAGATCCTTGAACAGGCCCGGATACGCCTTGTTGTACCCTTGAATAATGGGGTCTTTCGGATCGGCGACATAGTAATCGACATGGCCGTCGAAAGCGTCCACCACGATCTTGACGGCATTGCGGACGTAATTGAATTGCTGGTTTTCCGCGTCTCGATTGAAGCGGATCTCCGACCTTTTCGATGCCGGATACCAGTCGGAGGTGGTGTAAGCGTCAACGATCCAAAAGGTGCGCTTGGGGGTAACGACGATATAGGGATCATGGTCGAGACTCAGGAAAGGCGTGAGCGTCTTGATCCGTTCCACGATGTTGCGGTGAAAGAGCGCCCGGCTGTTTTCACCGATGTTGACCGAGAAGAACAATTTCTCATCCCGGAAATACAGCGAGAGCAGGAGCTTGCGGAACAGCGACGAGATGGGGACGCCGCCTGAGCCGGTGTAGTTGTAGCTGGATTCCTCGTCCACGCTGGGGATGCCGACGATGTTCAGCTTATTCGGAACGATGGCGTAGGTCAGGTTCTCCTCGCCGAAGTAAATGTCGGGCTTTTCGATCGAAAAGCCGACATTGGACTGCAGGTTCAAACCCTGGAGGTACCACCGCATGGGCGTCTCGCCATCCTGGGCGGCCGGCGTGACCACCGCGCCGAAGCCATGGGTATAGCGCAGGTGGGTGTTCTCCCAGTTCTTGGCGGCATCCGGCAGAGGGGCGATGTTGACCTCCCGCGCCGCCAAGTTCACCTGCTCCAGTCGGCCATTGATTAAGTACCGGGCGATGTCGACATTGGTAAAGTGGTAATAGGGCCGGATTCCCTGCATCTGTTGATAAACGTCATCCAGGAATTCCGGGTCCCAGACCGGAATGTTGTAGAGGTGCGCACGCAGTTCCGGATCGAGCACGTCTTCATCGGGTAAGCCGGGAGTGATATCGATCGTCTTAATATTGTTCAAATCATAAGCGGCAAGGGTCGCCTCGATATTGTTCTTCATGAATTCCCGTTCGGTCTTGACCGGATTGGGCTTGACGATGAAGCGGTCGATGAATCTGGGGATGAAGCCAAGATGGGGCAGGCCGAGCGACGCTACGAACAACACGCTCAACAGGATCGCGAGCGTCACGCCTTGGCTTCGGTGGGCGGCGTAGAGCCCGGCAAGCACGGCTCCGATCAAGCTGATGATGGACAGCCAGATAAGCGGAAGATAATAGCGCAGCTCGACAAAGCCCGGGCCGAAGAAGACCGGCTCGTGGACGTCCGTGTAGAGAAGCTGGAAGCGCTCTAGCATGAAGCCCCACGCTACGATTAAAGCGGTGACGAGGACTAGGCCGGTCAAATGGATCCTGGCCCCCGCGGGCCAGGATTTAGCGCGTCCGGGCAGCAGCCGGTGCTCCAAGCCATATAGGACTGCTATGGCGGTGGTCAGAATGATCGATGCCATGAGCAGTTCGAATTGGATGAGCTGGAAAATGGGATAGGAAAACAGATAAAAGCTAACGTCCTGTCCAAAGACCGGATCGCTGATTCCGGCTTTTGGCGCAAATACGAACAGCAAGGCCTTTTCCCATTGTCGGTAAAAAGGAATGGCGATGGCGATAGCCAATAACAGGGAAAGGGGCGTATAGACCTGTAGGGAGCCGGTCTGGAACAATCTCAGAAGGCGTTGTCGGCGAGTGCTCTCGGTGCGCCCGAGATTGGCGAAGGTATCGGAATCAACCCCCAGAAACCCCGACGCCGCCAAGAAATTTAGAAAGAAGATGAGGAAGAAGAACAGCGTCACGGCACCCGAGAGAATGTACCGGTACAGTAGCTTCAGCCAGAAGTACCCTCCGTAGCCCAGCTCCTGGTGCCACCAGTAGTCCACGATAAAGCCCGTTAGAGCAATGCCCGAAGCCAACAGCACTATGGCGAGTCCGAGTGCCGTCGCGGCGACGATGATCAGGAGCCGCTTCCAATTTCGCATGAAGTCCTCTTGGATTATTTTATTTCTATGGCGGGTACAAATTGAGCGGATCGCGCCGATGCACTTTTGCCGAGGGATTAGAATTCGATCTTCTCACTTCAATATAGTGCCCCAGCCCCGAGGTGAGGCGCGCCTAATCCTAGCGGCAGAAGGGAGAATCCGCCAGCAAAGATTTTAGGCTATCCCTCATTTACCCAGGCAAATTCCAGATTGAGATATTATGAGCCTCCTGAAGCAGGCTCAGGAACCGGCGGAATGGTTGATTCTTTGTGGTCAACATAGATTATCTTATCGAGCTTAAATCCAAGGCTCTTGGCTTTCTCAATCAAGCGCTGCATTACTAGAGGGTCCAGGTTTTTACTGCGCGACAAGATCCATAGAAAGTGACGGCTGGGGCCTGCCACCATTGCGTAAGAATAATCCTTTTTATCTAATTCGATAATATTGTAGCTCCCGTAAAAAGGCCCAAAGAAAGATACTTTTAGCCGCCCGATATCAGGGGTTTCGATAGGATAAGCCTTGCCTTCTGATTCTTCCCATTGACGGCGTTTGAGATTGAACCCGCGATTAATGACTTTTATGCCGCCGTCCTCCCGGGGAATATATTCGACACTCACATGAGTCAACCCCCGCTCGAAACTATGGTCTAGTCTGGCAATTTCATACCAAGTTCCAAGGTATCTCTTGAGATCAAAGTCTTGTACGGCCGTTATACCCTCAGGAATACCCGTGCGGCCAATTAAAAGAAAGCCAAGTACGGCCAAAAGAAGAACCAGAACAATTACTGAAAGTGTTTTCATGGATGAGTCTAAGTTTTTATAGCCATACCGTAGTTATAGCGAGTAATCGGCACAAACATGAGACTAAGGCGCTCATGACCGGAAAAGGGGGATTAGGCTAATTATTTTGTTAAAGGCTGATCGGCTTTGTTTCCTACCCTGCCTGATTCGGTTTGCAAAAGTAAGGGCCGCTTTGCCCTCCATTCCAAGGCGCTACCTTGTGCAGCAGCAAAATTCCCGGCAAGGTCGCTACGAAACATAGCCAAAAGAAGCGTTCCCAGCCCAGTGGATCGATATGGAATAAAGCCATGCTTCCGACTTTCACGTCACCCCCTTCCACTAGAAAGCCGGTAACCGCATTGGCGAGGGTGCGAGGTGTAGCGGCGAGACTGGTGAACAAAGCGAACTGGGTTGCGGTGTAGGCGGGATTGGTGGCATTGGCGATGAAGGCTACGAAAGCGGCGGTTCCAAGACCGACCCCGAAAGCTTCGGCGCCGATTACTGAGGCGAGTCCCACGAGTGTATGGCCGGCGGTCGCGAGCCAGGCGAAACCCAAAATGACTAATGCCTGTAACAGGCCGAATACCCATAAGGCCCGATGGAGTCCCAGATAAACCATCCAGACGCCCCCGAGGAGTCCGCCCACCACGTTGGGCCACAGCCCTGCATGTTTCGCGATCATGCCGATTTCGGTCTTGCTGTACCCGAGATCCAGGTAAAAAGGGGTGGCGAGCGCCGTCGCCATGCTGTCACCCAACTTGTAGAAAAAGATAAAAGCCAACACGGTAAGGGCGCTGGCCCAGCCTTGCCGGCCGATGAACTCACGCAAGGGCTCGCTGACGGCAAGTCGTAGGGTCGAGGGCGCGCGCCGGGAGGACGCCGGTTCTCGCACCAGCAGGCTCATCATGAGCCCCGGCAACATAAACAGGGCGGTAATGAAATATACCTTATCCCAAGCCAAATGATCGGCGAGTATCAGAGATAGGGAGCCTGGCACCAGTCCCGCCACCTTGTAGGCGTTGACGTGAATCACGTTACCCAGCCCCTGTTCCTCATCCCGGAGAAGCTCCCGCCGGAAGGCATCCACGGCAATATCCTGGGTCGCGGAAAAAAAGGCCACCAATACGGCCAGGGCGCTGATGGCAGGCAAGTCGGGTTGTGGCGAAAGCCAGCCGAACATCGGCATGGCAACCAAGAGGGCGGTCTGGGTTGCGAACATCCAAGAGCGGCGGCGCCCAAGCCCGAGTCCATAGCGGTCGCATAATGGCGCCCACAAGAATTTCCAGATATAAGGAAACTGGACCAATGCCAAGAGCCCGATCGCCTTGAGGTCGACGCCTCCTTCCCTAAGCCAGGCGGAAAGCAGGCTAATAAGGACGAACAACGGCAGGCCGGAGGAAAATCCGGTCAACACGCAAATCAGCATGCGCCGGTTGAGCAGGGATTCAGGCCGGGAAGGGGTAATCATAATCGATGATTAGCGGGGCATGATCGGAGAAACGGGCGTCTTTGTAAATGGACGCGGCTCGAAGCGTATCCTTCAGGCTAGGGCTGATGATCTGGTAATCGATCCTCCATCCCACATTCTTCGCCCAAGCTTGACCACGATTGGACCACCAGGTGTATTGTTCTGGGTCCTGATTGAGCACACGAAAGGCGTCCACCCAACCGTCCAGCTCGAAAATCAAATCGAGCCAGGTCCGCTCTTCCGGTAGAAACCCGGAGTTTTTCTGGTTCGACCGCCAGTTTTTAAGGTCAATAGGTTTATGAGCGATGTTCCAGTCGCCGCAGAGCATGTAATGCCGACCCGATTGGGTGCATTCCCGGAGAAATGGCAGGAAGCGGTCAAGAAAATCGAACTTCACGGCCTGCCGCTCCTGACTGGAAGAGCCGGACGGTACATAGAGGGAGACCACGCTCAAATTGCCGAATTGAGCCTCCAAATAACGCCCCTCGGAATCAATATCCGCCCAGCCCAAGCCCTGAATGACATCATCCGGTTCTCTTCGCGTGTAGAGAGCGACACCGCTGTAGCCTTTTTTCACCGCATCCAGGTAGTAGCACTGATAACCTTCCGGCCAGAAGATGCTGTCATTCAGTTGATGAATCTGCACCTTGGTTTCCTGTAGGCAAAGCACGTCAGCCTGTTGTCTAACCATCCACTCGAAAAAGCCCTTATTGGCGGCCGAACGGATGCCGTTGGCGTTTAGGGTAATCACGCGCATGGGGTCTTAAAGCATGAAAGGAGGTGTATCGAATCAGGCAATCGGCAGTCTGTCGCGGTTTGGACGAGAAACATATTTTGAGTTTTCGTCCGAGCAAAGGCCCGGCTCGGGCGCTGCTCCTAGAAAGCTGCTACCTTGTCGAAAATCAGAGTTTTAGGTAATATGAAACGTTGATTTGCTCCTTCGTTTTTGTTTTTGGAGATTTTGTTATGAAGGCAGATATTCATCCAGTTTACAAGGCCATTACCGTGCAGTGCAGTTGCGGCAATACGTTCGAAACAAAGTCGACGCTCGGTCGCGATCTACATATTGAAGTCTGCTCGGCCTGCCATCCATTTTATACGGGCAAGCAAAGACTCGTCGACACCGCAGGCCGGGTGGACAAGTTCCGGCGCAAGTACGCTCGAGGTTAATGCCGACGCGGAGACCCTTGTCGGTCTTGAGCTGGTCTTGGGCCGAGGAAAGACCATTGCGCGCGATTCCATCCTTGAGGTGGAGTTAGGTAGCCTCCGGAAAAGAGGTTTCGCTCCGTCGAATTAATGCTTCGAGAGCCTCGGCGTCACCTCTCGGCAAATTCCGATCTTTCCGGGACAGGCGTTGCTGCTTGAATTCGAGCGGCAACAGGACCAATTCCACTTCGACGCCATCGGCCCAAAAATGCAAGGCCGGATAAGCGGCCGATCGGTTGGATCCAAGCGATAGCCATACCGATTTTTCGCTGAACGGAATTCGTCCATTTCTCAGCGTCAGAATCACATCCTCCGGCGCTTCTGGAAATAGATGTAAGGTGATAGGGCTGAATTCACCGGCATGGCCTTCCAGTACGCCGCCTACCAGCCGGGGGGAAAACTCCTTCAAAAACCGCATCGCCTCCAAGGCCAGCTTTCGCAAGCGGATGATATGCCGCTGTTGGACATCGGCCCGGTAAAGCCGATGATATTCCTCCAGTGCTTGATTGATCTCCTCGTTGCGCGGCAGGCGGCGCACCTCGGTGACTCCAAGGCGCGCCGCCGCTTTTTGCTTGGCTGGAAGATAGTCGTGTATGCCTTCTTCGGCAATGAGGCGGGCGGCTTCTTGCGCGATGCGCAATCTGATTTTGTCGCGGGCGTGCATCTTGAGAGAGTTCAAAACAGCGATTCGATCGGTTTTTCCACGGGTGCAGAGCGCTCGGGTATTCCTTCGGAAGAAGCGTCCTCCTCGCTTTCAGGGATCGAGCCACTTTCTTCGCCGGTGACCGGCGCGTCGGGGGGAGGCCGTCGTCCGGCTGCACCGTTGGACAACTGTTGCGAAGGAAGCACCTCGAACAGGGTGTTTGGATTGCTCGCCGAAGTTCTAATGCCTGAATAAGGATCGATGCGGGTTGTCGATAGCCCTCGGGGAATAGGAAAGGTAACCTCAGGAACATCCTTCAGAGCTTCGCGCATGAAGTGGAGCCATAAGGGTAAAGCGACCTCGCCTCCCGTTTCGCCATCGCCCAGGGATTTCGAGGAATCAAAGCCGACCCAGGCGACCGCCACGAGAGACGGGACATAGCCGTTGAACCAGGCGTCCCGGTAGTCGTTAGTGGTTCCAGTTTTTCCAGCGACGTCGGGACGTCCGAGTTCCAGGGCGCGGGTTGCGGTGCCCATGCGCACCACGTCCTGCAGCATGGAATTCATCATGTAATGCACCTGGGGCGAGATGACGCGCTGCGCCACGTTCTGGGGGCGATTCACGGAATCGGCGCAATCCAGGCAGGCGGTCTGTGGCGTCGCCTGATAGACGATTTTGCCGGACTCCGTCTCGATGCGATCAATAAGATAAGGCTCAACGCGAAAACCGCCATTGGCGAATACGGCGTAGACCTGAGCCATGCGCAACGGTGTGGCGGAACCGGTACCGAGTGCGAGAGGCAGCGAGTTAGGCAATTCTTCCGGCTGGAAGCCGAAGTTCACAGCCATATTGATGGCCTTCTTCAGGCCAATGCTTTTGAGCAGACGAATGGACACCAGGTTTCGGGACTTGGCGAGAGCTACTCTAAGGCGAGTCGGACCGTAGAAACGGCCCGAATAATTTCGCGGACGCCAAACGCCACCGCTTTGGGATGGGTCGGCATAAACGATGGGTGCATCGTTGACGACACTTGAAGGGGTATAGCCTTCCGACAAGGCCGCGGCATAAAGCACGGGTTTGAAGCCGGAGCCGGGTTGTCTTTGTGCCTGGGTTGCACGATTGAAGTTGCTTAGCGCGTAATCGAAACCTCCCGCTAAGGCCAAAATGGCGCCGCTTTTAGGGTCCAAGCTGGCTAGGGCGCCCTCGACTTCAGGCACTTGGCTGAGCAGCCAATGACCTTCCTTGTCTTTTCGTAGCCGAATGATGTCGCCGGCCTTCAAGACCTCTTTGACGGTGCGGGGTAAGGAACCTTGGGCATTCTCGTTAAGGTATTTTCGGGCCCATCGGAGCCCTTTCCAATCGAGTTCCACCTGCCGGCCGTTACCCAGATAAATGTCCGCCGCGTTGTCTTTGAGTGCCACGACGATCCCGGGTACGGTATCTCCCAGCCTTCGGAAGGTCGAGAGCTGCTCGTCCAATTCCGCCTGGGTTTTGACCTTTTTCAAATCAATCCGCTGCTTGGTTCCCCGGTAGCCATGGCGCTCGTCGTAATCATGCAGGCCCAATCGCAAGGACTTTTCCGCCAGCCGCTGCAAGCGTGAATCGATCGTCGTATAGACGCGGTAGCCATTGGTATAGGCTTCCTCGCCGAATTGCTGATACATCTCGTTGCGGATCAGCTCTGCGATATAGGGGATATTCAGATCGACCGGCCGTGTGTGCAATGTGGCGGTGATCGGTTGAGCGAGCGCTTGGGTGAATTGGGCCTCGTCGATGTAACCGAGCTTGCGCATGCGTTTTAAGACGTAATTCCGGCGGCTCAAGGCTCGTTCCGGATTCACGATGGGATTAAAGCTTGAAGGTGCCTTGGGCAGGCCCGCGATGATCGCGATCTCCGATAGATCAAGTTCGCTTACGGGTTTGCCGTAATAAACTTGCGCCGCCGCCACGATGCCGTAAGCGTGGTGACCGAAATAAATCTTGTTTAGGTATAACTCCAGAATTCGCTTCTTCGGCAATTTCGATTCGATTTTGACCGCGAGCAAGATTTCCTTGACCTTTCGAAAGAAGGTCTTCTCGCTACTGAGAAAAAAGTTCCGGGCCACCTGCATGGTAATGGTGCTGCCGCCCTGCTTTTTTTCGCCGGTGCGAAGAAAGGAAAAAACCGCCCGCGCCAGCCCCTGGTAGTCCACGCCGGGATGGTCGAAAAACCGATTGTCCTCGGCTGCCAGGAAGGCCTGAATCACCGGTTTCGGGACCTCGTCAATCAGGATGGGACTGCGCTTTTTTTCGCCGTACTCGGCGATCAGCAAGCCGTCCTTGGTATAAACGCTCATCGGAGTCTGATAGCGAATGTCGCTTAGGATTTCGATATCCGGCAGCTGCGGCTCGAGATGCCAATAGAGCAGGAAGCTGCCAGCCGTCAGTATGGCCAGCCCTCCGAATACGGCCATTAGCACCAGTCGAACCAGTTTGCCAATGATTGAACGGGATTTGCTTGCAGGTTTTCGAGTCACGGTCAGAAATCAAAGCTGCTGGCGAATCAGCGGATGTACCGGGATTCACTGGAGGCCATCAGGGTAGGCTTCTGGGTCAGGAAGGCTCCGCGATGGCCGGTCGGCACGAACGAAAGGAACGACAAAGTCCTACTATACTACAGTAGATATTGCGGCGGGTGGGCGCCCTACGCGAGCGATTTCGTTGCTCTTGAATCACCATAAGACATAGAACAGGAGCTCTCGATGCTTTTTTTTCGCCGCAAGAAGCCGGAATTGCTGGGCATCGATATTAGCACCGTAGCCGTCAAACTCCTGGAATTGAGCAAAGTCGGGTCGCACTTTCGCGTGGAGAGTTATGGGGTAGCCCCCCTGCCACCGGATACCGTGGTTGACAAGAATATCACCCGGGTCGAAGTCATCGGCAATATCATCAAGGCGGTCGTGAAACAATCGGGCACCCGCTTGAAACATGCCGCGGTGGCTGTCCCCGGCTCCACCGTCATTACCAAGATGATCTCCATGCCGGCAGCCTTGAACGAGGACGAGCTGGAGGCGCAGATTGAACTCGAAGCGGACCAATATATTCCTTATGCCCTCGATGAAGTGAGCTTGGATTTTGTGGTTCAGGGACCTACCGCAAAAACCCCCAACATGATCGATGTTCTGCTGGTGGCCTCGCGAAAGGAGAATGTCGAAGACCGGGTCACGGCTTTGGAACTGGCGGGATTGAAGGCCGAGATCGTGGACGTGGAATCCTATGCGATCGAGCATTCTTGTGCGCTCATCCTGGATCAATTCCCTGACAGAGAGGCGAGCCGAGCGATTGCCGTCGCGGATGTGGGCGCCACCGTGACGACCCTGAATATTGTCCATGACAGGCAGATCATCTACACGCGCGAGCAGAGCTTCGGAGGCAAGCAATTAACTGAGGAAATTCAGAAGCGTTACGGGCTTTCCTATGAAGAGGCGGGACTGGCGAAAAAGCATGGCGGGCTTCCGGATAATTATGGGCCCGAGATTTTAGAACCGTTCAAAAACGCTGTCGCGCAGCAGATTGGGCGCTCTCTCCAATTCTTTCTTTCCTCGAGCGCGCATCGTAACGTGGAATACATCATTTTGGCGGGGGGATGCGCGTCGATTCCGGGTATCGATGATTATATTGATAAATCCTTAGGTATTCCCATCATCATTGCGAATCCTTTTGCCGATATGTTGCTGTCCCCCCGGATACAGCCACAACGCTTGAACAATGACGCCCCGGCTCTTATGACAGCCTGTGGTCTTGCTCTTAGAAGCTTTGACTGACATGGCGGGTATCAATCTTCTCCCCTGGCGCGCTGAGCGGCGCAAGCAAAAAAGGCAGGAATTTTTCTCAATAGCGGCGTTGGCTCTGTTATTCACCGTGGGGGTGCTGATGCTTATTCACTTTCGGATTAGCCGAATGATCGAGTATCAAAATCAACGCAATCAGTATTTACAATCGGAAGTGGCGCTGCTCGATAAGAAGATTAAAGAAATTCAGGATCTCGAAGCCAAGAAGAAGCGCTTAGTCGCGAAAATGGAGGTTATTCAACAGCTGCAGCACAATCGTCCCGAAGCCGTGCACTTATTCGATGAATTGGCGCGCACCCTTCCCCAGGGGATCGTTCTTCTTGATTTAGCGCAAACGGATAATCTTTTGGTGATCAATGGCATGGCCCAATCGAATGCTCGAATATCCGGTTATATGCGGAATCTTGAATCCTCGCCTTGGCTACAAGATCCTATACTGAACGTTATCGAGGCGAAAAAAGAAAACAAAGAACAAAAAGAAGGCGCCAAGTTTACCCTCCAGGTTAAACAGGCCAATGAGAAGAAAGAGGCTCCTGGAGGCAAGCCCTCGTGAATCTTTCCGATATCAATTGGGATCTGGAACACGCCGGGTCTTGGCCATTACCGGTCAAGACAGGAATTATCGTGGTTTTGTGCCTATTTCTAAGCGGGATGTGGTATTACTTCGATATCGAGGCACAGCTCACCGAACTGAATACCCAGGAAGCCGCCGAACGGGAGCTGCGCGTCACTTTCGAACAAAAACAAAGGAAAGCGGCCAACCTGGAAGAGCATAAAAAACAGCTGGTGGAAATCGAAAAAACCTTTGGCGCTTTACTCCGGCAATTACCGGATAAGACGCAGGTGCCGGATCTGCTGGTGGATGTTTCCCAGACTGGACTGGCGAGCGGACTGGAATTCGAATTGTTCAAGCCGGGCCCCGAAGTAATCAAGGATTTCTATGCGGAATTGCCCATAGAAATTCGGGTTCTCGGTAATTATATTCAATTCGGCACTTTCGTGAGCGGCCTGGCTTCTTTGTCTCGTATTGTCACCATACATAACATCAAGATCACTCCCAATGGCAGAGAAGGCGCTGGAAAAAAACCCACGAAGTTTCCTTTGACGATGAGCGCGTTGGTGAAAACATACCGGTATTTGGATGAAGGGCCGGAATCATCGAGCAGCGGAAAGAAGCCGGCAGCCGGTGGCAAAAAGCCCTAGGTCAAAACCGGCTTTTATGGCTCGATACCAAAAATCTGGCCGACCTTTATCGATTTGGACAGGACCTCGATTCATTTCGGCATGGTGCTTGGCGGCGGGGCTTTCGGCCTGTAGCGGGGGTGACCTGACGGATTTGAGAAATTATGTGGCGGAAGTGAAAAGCCGCCATAAAACCGTCATCGAGCCGTTGCCGGAGATTAAAACAGTAGAACCCTTTATCTTTAGCGGGGAAGGTTTGCGCGACCCCTTTGTTCCGGATGAAGCGAGCCAGGCGCCGGAGGAAGGAAAAATAGAAAGTGGTATTCGGCCGGATATTACCCGCCCCAGGGAGGAGTTGGAATCCTATGAGCTCGACAGTCTTCGGATGGTCGGCACGGTGAGCCAGCAGGGAATTCTTTGGGGGCTCATCAAAAGCAACGATGGTGCCATTCACCGAGTGCGTGCCGGCAATTACATGGGTAAAAATCATGGCAAGATCGTCCGCATAACGGAAAACCAAATCGAGTTGGTGGAAATCGTGTCGGAGAGTCCCGGAGTCTGGCGCGAGCGCAAAGCGGGTATCGAATTGGTGGAAGCGAGTGGGGTAGGCAAATGATCATTCCTTGGGACGCTGACGTTTCTTCCGGAGTCCCCTTTCGACTAAGAAGAATGTCAGGTCGGATTATGGCCGGCGTGGCAATCCTATTGTCTTGGGTCATTTGCGAGGCCGGGGGAGTTACCTTGCAATCGGTGGATTTCTCCTCGCTGCCGGGAGACAATCTCCAGCTGGTTTTGGCTTTAAGCGGGCCCGTCGCTCCGCCGCGGGTTTTCCATACCGAAAATCCCGCCCGCATCGCCCTGGACTTGCCCGGCGTGGTCAACGGGCTCGAAAAAAAATCCATTCCGGTCAATACCGGCGGCGCGCAGAGCGTCCAAGCCGTGGAAGCGGCGGGCCGGACCCGGGTGGTTCTCAATCTGACCCATATGGTTCCTTATACGACCCAGGTGGAGGGAAATCGGGTGATCGTCACCCTCCAGAGCGGAACCGGACGCTTCATGACGAATCCTCCCGCGTCCGTCGCGGCCGCGCCTTTCTCCACAAGCCGCGAAGCCAGAACCCGGCGTATCGAAAATATTGACTTCCGGCGGGGCGAGAAAGGCGAGGGGCGGCTTCTGATCAGCTTGAGCGATGCGAAATCGCTCGTCGATATCAAGGAGGAAGGCCGCAAGGTCGTGGTTCGGTTCACCGATACGGAGTTGCCGCCAAGGCTGGCGCGGAGGCTGGATGTCATGGACTTCGCCACCCCGGTTCAATCTATCGAAGCGGAACCCGACAGCACCGGCGCGAGGCTCAATATCACGCCGGTATCCGACGAATATGATTATTCTTCCTATCAAACGGGCAAGCTCTTGACGGTGGAGTTCAGGCCCTTGACCAGGGCCGAGAAAGAGGAAGTCAAGAAGAAAACTTTCACCTACGCGGGCGAAAAACTCACGCTCAACTTTCAGGATATCCCGGTACGCTCGGTATTGCAGATACTGGCGGATTTCACCAACCGCAACATCGTGGCCAGCGATACGGTGCAGGGCAACGTAACCTTGCGGCTGCAGGACGTGCCCTGGGATCAGGCGCTGGATCTCGTGCTGAAATCCAAGGGCCTGGGCAAGCGGGAGGAGGGCAACATCATCCGCATCGCGCCGCTCGACGAAATCAACAAGCAGGAAGAGGACGAGCTCAAGGCTCAGAAGGTGGTGGAGGACCTCGAGCCCTTGCGGACCGAGATCATTCAAATCAATTACACCACGGCCGAGGACGTCAAGAAGATACTGGTCGGAACCACGGAACGGACCAGCGAATCGAGCAGCGCGCCCGGCATCGGCGGGCAGATGACAGCCACTTCGGCCACGACGCTCGATGTCAGCCAGTCGATTCTCTCCGGGCGCGGCAACGTGACCGTCGACCCTCGAACCAATCAGCTGATCGTCAAGGATACGCCTCGCAACATCGAAAAGATTCGGGATCTGGTCCGCCAAGTGGACAAGCCGGTGCGGCAAGTGCTGATCGAATCCCGCATCGTGATCGCCAACAACGATTTCACCCGGGAACTGGGCTCGCGGCTGTCGCTGAACCGGGCGACCTTCGTGCAAACCAAGCGAGGCAAACAGTTCAGTCAAGTGGTGACCGATCCCGTGACCGGCCAGCTCACGCAACAGCCGTGGCAACAGAACTTTAGCGGCGACACGGCCACCTCGGGCGATGCCTTGGTCGATTTAGCCTCGACAGCCGCCGCCGCCAGCGGCGGCTCTTTTGGGGTGACCTTTCTTAAAGTGGGCGAATATCTCCTCGATCTCGAGCTTTCCGCGGCCCAGATCGAAGGTCGCGGAGAGATCGTGTCAACCCCGAAGGTGGTCACTGCAGACCAAACGGAAGCGGTCATCAAGCAGGGTCAGCAAATCCCTTATCAAACGACCGTGGTAGCAGGAGGGGGAGCCGCCCCGAACATCACGTTCAAGGATGCTGTGCTGGAACTCAAAGTGACCCCGCACATTACCCCCGATGACAACATTTTGATGGATTTGGCGATCAAGAAAGATGCGCGGGGGGTTCCAGATACCCCACAGGGCCCTCCCATCGACAAGCGGGAGATCCAGACCACGGCCCAAGTCGCCAGCGGAGAAACCGTGGTGCTAGGCGGTGTGTTTGAGGGCGAGCAGCGCAGCAACACCAACAAAGTGCCGTTTCTCGGCGACCTACCAGGCATCGGTTTTATGTTTAGGCGTGATACAGTACTGGATACCAAAAGGGAACTGCTGATCTTCATCACGCCCAAGATTCTCGATCAGTCGGTCGCTCTCCGCTGATCCAGGGCTGGAGGAGCGAAAAGGGGCGCCAAGGATCGGCGCCTTTTTTTGTCCGAACGCGGCCGGGCTCGGCTTCCGGAAGGGCCATGGTATTATCGTATCTTTCCGGCGCCCGGCAGTTCATGAGATATACCAAGAACATCCATCTGATCGGCCCGATGGGGGCGGGGAAGAGTACGATTGGGCGTCTTCTGGCCAAGACCCTTGGCATGGGTTTCGTCGACAGCGACCGGGAAATAGAAAAGCGGACCGGGGTCAGCATTCCCATGATCTTCGAGTACGAAGGCGAAAAGGGATTTCGGAAGCGCGAGGCCGAAATCCTGGCCGAACTGGTGCGGCTGGAGGGAATCGTACTCGCCACCGGGGGCGGTTCGATTCTCTTGCCGGAAAACAGGGAGAGCCTGCGAAGACGCGGTTTCGTGGTTTTTCTATCCTGTTCCATCGACAAGCAACTGGAGCGCACCCACAAGGATTCCAACCGCCCCTTGCTGAAGTCCGATAATCCCCGGCAGAAACTCCTGGAGCTTTTCGCCGTCCGCGAGCCGATTTACCGTTCCCTGGCCGATGTCACCGTCGATACCGGGCAATGCTCGAGCCGCGGGGTCATTCGTCAAATCCTGAGAGCTTATAACCGAGTCAATTCCAATCAAACCAGACCATGAGGATACTTACCGTTACTTTGGGGGAGCGCAGTTATCCGATTTATATCGGCAAGGATTTGCTGCGCTCAAGCGAAGCATGGGTCCGGCATATCGATGCCACGCAGGTCATGATCGTGACCAACGAAACGGTCGCTCCCCTGTACCTGGACGCTGTCGTTCGCCAGCTTCGCGACAAGCGGGTGGCGACCGTGATTCTACCGGACGGGGAAGAGTACAAGACGATCGATTCGGCCATGGCGGTCTTCGATGAGCTCCTGCGGTGGAAATTCAGCCGAAGCGCGCACCTGATCGCCCTGGGGGGCGGGGTCATCGGGGACCTGGCCGGCTTCGCGGCGGCCTGCTATCAACGGGGCGTGCCGTTCCTGCAGATTCCGACCAGCCTGCTGGCGCAGGTGGATTCCTCGGTGGGAGGCAAGACGGCCGTCAATCACCCCCGCGGAAAGAACATGATCGGGGCCTTTTATCAGCCGAAATGCGTCATCGCCGATACCGCCACCCTGGATACGCTCCCCGACCGCGAATTGAGCGCCGGGCTCGCCGAAGTCATCAAATACGGACTGATTCGGGATCCCGAATTTTTCGACTGGATGGAAGAGCACATGGACGCCCTGCTCCGGCGCGAGCCCGAGGCGCTGACCTACGCCATCGAGCGTTCCTGCCGGAACAAGGCGGAAGTGGTCGCGGCCGACGAGCGCGAAGCCGGCGAACGGGCGACCCTCAACTTGGGTCACACGTTCGGTCACGCGGTGGAGACCGGCATGGGTTACGGGCGGGTGCTGCACGGCGAAGCCGTCGCCATCGGCATGTGCCAGGCGGCCGATCTGTCCCGCCGCCTGGGCTGGCTGAGCGCGGCCGACGTGGACCGCATCGCGACGCTCTTGAAGCGGGCCCGGCTGCCCGTGGCGCCACCGCCGTCCCTGAGCGCGGAGCGTTATCTCGAACTCATGGCGGTCGACAAGAAGAACGTGGAAGGCCAGCTCCGCTTCATCTTGCTGGAGAGAATCGGGAAAGCGACCTTGCCCAGGCCGGTCGATGTTGGCCGGCTAACCGCCACGCTGGAAGAGTACGGCCGGGTTTGAGCCGTCGAAACGCAGGATTGCCATGACCCCACTCATCAACGATTGTTTTATCCGCGCCCTGCTGCGCCAGCCGGTCGAGCGCACGCCCGTCTGGATGATGCGCCAAGCGGGGCGCTAT
The DNA here is from genome assembly GCA_902810705.1 of Methylococcaceae bacterium. Lineage (GTDB taxonomy): Bacteria > Pseudomonadota > Gammaproteobacteria > Methylococcales > Methylococcaceae > CADDYU01. Next base: position 5,708 of record CADDYU010000049.1, on the reverse strand, counting down.
CTCCCGGAATATCGCCGGGTCCGGGAACAGGCCGGCAGTTTCATGAACCTGTGCACCACGCCTGAGCTGGCCTGCGAGGTGACCTTGCAGCCCCTGGCGCGGTTTCCCCTCGATGCCGCCATCCTGTTTTCGGACATTCTGACCATTCCCGATGCCATGGGACTTGGTCTGGAATTCGCCGAAGGGGAGGGCCCGAGATTCAGGAATCCCATCCGTAACGCCTCGGACGTGCGGCGTCTGCGGGTGCTGGATCCCGAGAGCGACTTGCGCTACGTCATGGACACCGTGCGCTTGGTTCGGGATCGGCTCGGCGGGCGGGCGCCCCTGATCGGCTTCTCCGGCAGTCCCTGGACTTTGGCGACCTACATGGTCGAAGGCGGAAGCAGCCGGGAATTTCGCAAGATCAAAGGTCTAATGTATCAAGAGCCGCAGCTGCTGCATGCGCTGCTCAGCACCTTGGCCGAGGCGGTCGCGCTTTATCTCAGCGCCAAGATCGCCGCCGGGGTGGATGCGATCATGGTGTTCGATACCTGGGGCGGCGTGCTCTCGCCTGACCAGTACGAGCGATTTTCGCTGGCTTACGCGAAGAGGGCGCTTGACCGGATCGGCCGAAATGCCCACGGTAAAAGAATACCGGCGATTCTGTTCACCAAGGGCGGCGGTCAATGGCTGGAGGCCATGGCGGAGAGCGGTTACGATGCCCTGGGCCTGGATTGGACGACCGATATCGGCAAGGCGCGGGAACTCGTCGGACACAAGGTGGCCTTGCAGGGCAATCTCGATCCGCAAGCGCTCTACGCACCGAGGGACGCCTTGCGCACCGAAGTCGCGCAGATTCTGGCGAGGTATGGGCGGGGAACGGGCCATGTGTTCAACCTGGGCCACGGCGTTGCGCCGGATGTCGATCCCGAGCAGGTCCGCACCATGATCGAAGCGGTGCACGAGTTCAGTCCGGCGTTTCATGGCGCGGGATAGCTGCACGACCTAGGGAATCGCCGAGGAGCCGGGCTTGCCACCGTCGGCGATTCGAGATTTTCGCGGCAGCGCCGAGCATGATTCTTGCTTTGGAGTATGTGGAGTACGTTTCGAGCCCGGTTCTCACCAAGGCGCTTTGATGAATCCATGAGGGTAGGCTTTGTTCATGAGTTGATTCTTTGAGAGGAGTGCGAGACATGAAGGCGACTGGCACGGGCGATGCGAGCCTCATCACAGGCATGAATGTACAAGAGTATTTCCGGGATTCCGTGACGGCGGCCCTGACCAACCAGAAGGTCGACGCCGCCGAGGATACCGTTTACTACATCGTCAACCTGCTGGCGCATTTCACGCGGGCCGACAGGCTGTTCTCGAAAACCTCCGAAGGCGTGATTCTGCAACCCCTCGCCCTGATCTACGCCGAGGCTCTCGAGGCGGCGCGCCCGGAGCAACAACAGCAGCTGCTGCGTCGGCTGGGCGACGTGGCCTTGGTGATTTCCGGGCTGTTTTCCTCCAGCCTCAATCGCAAGCCGGTCGATGTCGATTACTACATCGCCATGGGCGGCACGGCGTACGGGGTGCTCTGCGAGCTCAGCCGGGGCACGGTCCGAAGCCGCGCGCTCGGAGCCATTTTCGATGAGCTCTCGAAAAAATTTCAGCGATTCGTCGATGTGTTGGCGGAAGTCGGGGAAAAGAGCCCGCTGAATTCGAGCACCGATATCATGCGCCTTTACGAGATTTGGCTTAGGACCGGCAGCAAGCGCTCCGCCGAGCGGTTGCGAAAGTTGGGCATCGAGCCCGTGGGGGGGTCTGCCAGTTTACGGCACAATTGAGCCGGCTGCGGGGAGATTGCCGCCATGCGTCTGAATCTCCTGCAAAAATTGCTGGAGCGGCTCTATCGGATCGAGATCGACCAGGCCGTGGAAGATTTTCTGATCACCGATCCCGAGTTGGCGCACCGCCTGGATAGCAGTTCCAATCCTCGGAAAAGCAAGGAGAAACTCTTGGTTTCCCAGGAAGGCGAGGAATTGCGCCTGGCGCTCTTTCTCGATGCCGGGGTGGTGGTGCGGTTGACCGAGAGCAATCCCTTGGATCGGCTCCATGCGGACAACTTCGGCGATTTCCTGTTGGCCTTGGAAGGCGTCAGCCATTTCCTTTATCTGATTTGGAACGCCAACTGTCGGCGGGGGGTCTCTCTCTTGGAGCTGGAAATGCAGGCGGAGGTGGACAAATTCGTGCTCACCTCCGCCCTGTGGCGCCGGCAAGGCCGGCGGTTGGCCCCGGCGCAGATCCGCTGGTATCTGTTCGACGCTCCCAGCTACGACGCCGCTCTGGATCAGGACCAGCGGCGCCGCTACGAGGACGCCAGCCGGTTCGCCGGAAAGTATTGCCATCGCCTCGAACATCGCTATCTCAGACACTCCCGCGACGCCGAAATGATGCGCGAGTTGAGGCGGTTTTATCGACTCAGCCAGTATGAAAAGATCCGGCTGATCGATTCCGCCGCCTAAGAGGCTAATCCCGAGCGATTTCGCCCGCGCAATCCGTCAAGGGCCGAATTTCGGCGATGAGATCCTCGCCGCCCAAGGGCGTGGTAACGCCCAAGGCCACATGGCTGTTCCGATAGCCATAGGAGAAATAGAAAATCAGGCCGATGGTTCCCCAAATCGGGAACACCAGCTTGGCATCCGTCGGCAGGAACAGGAACAGTGTGGCGCAGCCGGCCACGGCGAGCGGGCCGACCAGCCAGATGGCGGGGGTCCGGAAAGGCCGGGCGCGGCTCCGGTCCCTTACCCGAAGGATCATCACCGTGAGGGCCACGGTCATGAAGGCGAACAAGGTGCCCGAATTGGAGATGTCGGCCAGCTTTCCGACCGGCAGAAAGGCGGCGGCGAGGGTGACCGCGGAGCCGGTCACCAGGGTGACGACGTGCGGTGTCTTGAAACGCGGGTGGACGCGGCTCAGCGCCTCGGGAAGCAGGCCATCGCGGGCCATGACGAAAAAGATGCGGGTCTGGCCGAACAGCATCATGAGCACCACCGAGGGCAGCGCCAGGAAAGCCGCGAAACCCAGCAGATTGCCGATCTTCGCCCAGCCGATTTGGCGGAGGACTTGAGCCAGCGCCTCGTGGGAGCACACGAGCGGCTCTTGTCCCACGGCGGCGAGTGATCGGCATTGCTCGGCCAGCGCCGCCGAACCCGGCGCCAGATGGTTGCCGGCCGGGTCCAGCACCGGCTGCGCGCCCACCGCTCCGATGGCGCCCGCCGCGACCAGCAAATAAAACAGCGTGCAGATGCCCAACGAACCGATGAGGCCGATGGGCACGTTGCGCTGGGGATTCTTGGTTTCCTCGGCGGCGGTCGAGACGGCGTCGAAGCCGACATAGGCGAAGAAGATGGACGCCGCGGCGGCCACCGCGCCCGCTCCGCCCAAGGGCAGAAAAGGCTGGAAATTGTGAACATCCAGCACGGGCAGGGCCAGCGCGATGAAGACCGTCAGCGCGATGATCTTCACCACGACGAGAATCCCGGTGAAGGTGGCGCTTTCCTTGGTCCCGATCACCAAGAGGCCGGACACGATCACGCAGACGACGACCGCGGGCAGGTTGATGAGCCCGCCGGCGTATGGTCCGCTCGCCAGGGCGGGCGGGATGTCCAGCCTCAATGAATTGTGCAGCAGCCCCACGAAATACCCCGACCAGCCGACGGCCACGGCGCTGGCCGCCACGGCGTATTCGAGCACCAGCGCCCAGCCCACCACCCAGGCGATCAATTCGCCAAGCACCGCGTAGGAATAGGTGTAGGCGGAACCCGAGACCGGCACCATGGAGGACAGTTCGGAATAGCAGAGCGCCGCCACCGCGCAGACGAAGCCGGCGATGACGAACGAGACCAGCATCCCCGGTCCGGCCTTTTGCGCGGCTTCGGCCGTCAGCACGAAAATGCCGGTGCCGATGATGGCCCCGACTCCCAGCAGGGTGAGCTGCCAGGCCCCGAGGGACCGGTGCAGGCTTTTCTTTTCGGCCGTGGCCAGAATGGCGTCGAGCGGTTTGATGCGCCAGAAGATCATGGGCTTGCCCTCACGACAATGGGTTGATGACGATGCGGCGGTTCGGAGGTAAGAGTGTACAAGAAAGGCTCCGCGAAGAGAGCTCAGGTGGGTTCGACTAGGCGCCAATGGAGAGTTTCGCCGGCCTTGACGGGAATGAGCTCCGCGTCGCCAAAAGGCAGGCGCTCGGGGACTTTCCATTCGCTGCGTTCGAGCACGATGCGCTCCCGGTTGCGCGGCAGGCGATAGAAATCCGCTCCGTGGAAACTGGCGAAAGCCTCCAACTTGTCCAGCGCTCCCGCCGCTTCGAACGCCTCGGCGTAGAGCTCGATGGCGGCATGGGCGGTGTAGCAGCCGGCGCAGCCGCAAGCCGATTCCTTTTGGGTCCGGGGATGGGGCGCGCTGTCGGTGCCCAGGAAGAATTTGGGATTGCCGCTGGTCGCCGCCTCCAGCAGGGCGAATCGATGGCTTTCCCGCTTCAACACGGGCAGGCAATAAAAGTGCGGGCGGACTCCCCCGGCCAAGAGCGCGTTCCGGTTGTACAGCAGATGATGGGCGGTGAGGGTCGCGCCGATCCGCGGTCCGCTGTCGCGGACGAACTGGACGCCGTCGCGGGTGGTCACGTGTTCCAGCACGATGCGGAGTTCCGGAAACCGCGCCGCGATGCCGGCCAGGTGTCGGTCGATGAAAACCTTTTCCCGATCGAAGATGTCGACATCGGGATCGGTCACCTCGCCATGCACCAGCAAGGGCACGCCGTGCCGCTCCATGGCTTCCAGCACCGGATAGATGCCCTCGAGACGCCTCACCCCGGCCTCCGAATGAGTCGTGGCGCCCGCCGGATACAGCTTGAGTGCCGCGACGTTAGGCTCCTCCGCCACCCGGCGGATTTCGTCCGGCGGGGTCGAATCGGTCAGGTACAAGGTCATCAAGGGCTCGAAAGCGGTTCCGGCGGGCCGGGCTTCGAGAATACGGCTCCGATAGACCAGCGCGTCGGCCACGGTGGCGATCGGCGGTTTCAGGTTGGGCATCACGATGGCGCGGCCGAATTGCCGAACGGTGTGCGGCACCACGTCCCACATGGCCGCGCCGTCGCGGAGGTGGAGATGCCAGTCGTCGGGGCGGGTGAGGGTCAGGCGTTGCATGAAGGTCTCGGCGCTGTTCAAAGAAATCCTAATCTTAGCAGCAATGGGAAATGGCCGACGTCGCGATTTAGCCATGATCCCGATGCGGCTTCCCGTAAGTGTTGATTACCCTCGGGTCATTTAGGAATCAGCAAGGGGATGAACGCGGCATGCGTAACGGGAAGCTTCGGGTCGCGGGCACGCCGCTGAGCCGTGCTCCAGGGTCGGCCGCGAGGTTCAATCGATCTGGCGTATGATATGCCCCTCCGGAGACGACACGGCGCTGGATAGGACGAGATTTCTCGAGCTGAGCCTTTAGACGGCGATACGGGAGGGCGGATGGAACGGAGGGTGCCTGACCGCGGCCCACCTCTTTGGCGCCCGGCGCGGTACGCGTTCTGGCTTTGGTTTCCAGAGATATCGGGAAAGCCTAACGATCAACAACAACTAACCCCATCGCGAGGAATGCAATATGGGAAAGACTCCACTTGAATCGCTGCTTGCCGACAAGGCGGTCATGGCCGAGCTCGAATCCCTCGACGTCCTGCCGCCGACCACGCT
>CADDYU010000048.1 GCA_902810705.1 Methylococcaceae bacterium | reverse complement strand
CGTGCTTTCGGCCCCATCCAGGCCTCCTGCCCAGAGTTCCGCGTCCTCCATTCGCCGGCTTCGGATTGATTCCGTACCGCTTCGCTGGCGTCTTCAGGCTCGCTTGACGCGGTTGTCTTGCCAGACCTGCTGCCGCGGTCGTTCGGGCGCTTCCATGGAATACCTGGCCCAGAGTTCCTCCTGGGTGGATAAGTCAGAATACCTTACTCCACCTACCATGGGACTAAACATATAAACCATAGTGGCTTCCAAGGCGAATCAACCAGTGATATTTAAGGTACGGTTGTGCGCTAGCTAGAACAGCACGGCTCGGAAGATTCGCTCGGTTATGCCCCAGAGCCACAATTTCTTTATACTACGGCCTTTTTATCAGCCCATCGCCTGGAACACGCCCTGAGCAATCACCTTTTAAGATCGACGGCCATAGTCGGCGCAATGACATTGCTGTCCCGAATTCTGGGATTTGTCCGCGACATGGTGATCGCCCGTTATTTCGGGGCTGATGCCGGTACGGATGCCTTCTTCGTGGCTTTTAAAGTTCCCAATTTCCTGCGGCGTTTATTTGCCGAGGGCACATTCTCGCAGGCTCTCGTGCCGGTACTCTCGGATTACCGCGAGCGTGGAAACCCCAAGGAAACCCTAGCCTTTCTGGACCGCGCTGCCGGAACCCTGGGCTTGGTGCTGGCTCTGCTAACTATCATCGGTATCGTTGCGGCGCCATTGTTGGTCCTCGTATTCGCGCCAGGCTTTTACCAGCATCCCGAACAGTACGGGCTCAGCGTCGAGATGCTCCGCATCACCTTCCCATATCTGTTCTTCATCTGCCTCACAGCGTTTGCCGGGGGCATTCTGAATACTTGGGGAAACTTCGCCGTACCAGCTTTTACGCCGGTATTCTTAAATTTAGCGCTAATTTCGGCTGCTTTCTGGTTGGCTCCTAGATTGTACGAGCCGGTTACGGCTCTCGCCTGGGGCGTCCTGCTAGCCGGCATAGTGCAGCTCGTCTTCCAGGCACCTGTCCTGCGCCAGCTCAAGCTGCTGCCGAGACCGAGGTTAGATTTCCACCATCCGGGCGTCCGCCGAATGCTGCATCTTGTGGCGCCAGCCCTATTCGGAGCCTCGGTGAGCCAATTGAACCTGCTCATCAACACCTTGATCGCCTCGTTTCTCGCCTCTGGTAGCGTCTCTTGGTTATATTATTCGGATCGATTGGTGGAGTTTCCGCTGGGAATTTTCGGTGCCGCCATCGGCACGGTGATTCTGCCTCATTTATCCAAACATCACGCCGGATCCGATAGGAAAGCATTTTCCCGGAGCTTGGATTGGGCGCTCCGCTGGATGGCGCTGATCGGGTTGCCCGCCATGCTGGGCCTGGTGTTGCTGGCGGAGCCGTTAGTGCTCACGCTTTTCCAGTACGATCGGTTTTCTGTCTACGATGCCGAGATGGCGGCCCGCAGCCTAATGTCGTACTCTTTGGGACTCATGGGGTTTATTGGAATCAAGGTATTGGTGCCGGGATTCAGCGCTCGGCAAGACCTGATCACCCCGGCCCGGTATGGGGCTTATGTCGTTGCCGCAAACCTCGTGGCCAGCGTAGTGTTGGTCTTCGTCCTCGCTCCGGAAGGATGGGCCCATGCGGGATTGGCCTTGGCGACATCGCTCGCGGCCATTTTCAACGCCACGCTGCTTCTGGGAAAGCTCCTTAAAGACCAGGTCTATCAACCCGAGCCCGGCTGGCGGCGATTTCTCGTGCGCCTGCTTTTTGCTTGCGTAGTGATGTCGCTTGTCCTGATCCATGCGGCCAGGCAATATCCATGGCAGTCCTGGACGGTGGTGGAGAGAGTGCTTAATCTGAGTCTATGGATCGGTTTAGGTTTTGTGGCTTATTTAATAAGCCTCTCGCTGACGGGGTTGCGTCCGCGACACGTAATGCTAGGCGAAGGCCGTTGAGCGAAAAATCCGTCATGCGTCTGATTCAAGGTCTTGGCTCGAAACATCTTCCTGAAAGAGGTTGTGTCGCCACCATCGGCAATTTCGACGGTGTGCACCTTGGTCATCGTGCCGTGATCGAGAAGCTCGCGCAAGTCGGCCGGCAGTTCGGCCTTCCGGTGTGCATGGTGCTGTTCGAGCCGCAGCCGCGCGAGTATTTCGATCCTGCCAATGCGCCGTCCCGGTTGATGCGGCTCCGGGAAAAACTGGACCGGTTGGCGGAACTGCCGGTGGATTTGGTATTGCTGCTCCGCTTCAATCGCCGTCTGGCTGAGCTTCCGGCCGACGCTTTCATCCGCGATATCCTGATCGAGAGCCTCCGGGTCAAATACCTGGTGGTGGGCGACGATTTTCGCTTCGGCAAAAACCGCGGCGGCGATTTCGCCATGTTGCGGGAGTTTGGCCGGCGCGCCGGCTTCGAAGTGGCCGATACCCCTTCGGTGCTGCTGGACGGAGAACGGGTCAGCAGCACCCTGATTCGGGAGGCGCTGGCCGCCGGTGCCCTCGACCGCGCGGCGGGACTGTTGGGGCGGCCCTATTCGGTCTGCGGGCGCATTATCCATGGCGCTAAGCGGGGGCGCATCTTGGGTTTTCCTACCGCCAACGTCTTGATGCGGCGGAAAAATACTCCTTTGCAGGGGGTCTTTGCCGTTACAATGACCGGAATTGTCAAGGAGCCTTGGCCCGGCGTCGCCAACGTAGGGATCCGCCCCACGGTGGCGGGTGGCCGGACGGTGCTCTTGGAAACCCATCTGCTGGATTTTTCCGGAGACATTTACGGCCGCAAGGTAGAAGTCATCTTTCATCGCAAGCTCAGAGACGAGCAGCGTTTTGCCGGACTGCCGGAGCTTCGCGCCCAAATCGAGCGGGATGTCGCGGCGGCCCGAGACTACTTCGCCAGTCCGCATTCCATGCCACCTTTCGAACCATGACCATCGACTATAAAGCCACCCTGAATCTCCCCGCCACCAACTTTCCGATGAAGGCCAACCTGCCCCAAAGGGAGCCTGAGCAGCTCGAGCGCTGGCGACAGCTGGACCTTTACCGGAAAATCCGGACTACCTTTCGGGGCCGTCCCAAGTTCGTCCTGCACGATGGACCACCCTATGCTAACGGCGAAATCCATATCGGCCATGCCGTCAACAAGGTGCTGAAGGATATCATCGTCAAGAGCAAAGGCTTGGCCGGCTTCGATGCGCCCTATGTGCCAGGCTGGGACTGCCATGGACTGCCTATCGAGCTGATGGTAGAGAAGAAAATCGGGAAGGCGGGGGTGAGAGTGGAGGCCGGAAGCTTCCGCGAGGCTTGCCGGGCTTATGCCGCCGACCAGGTCGATATCCAGCGTCGGGAATTCATCCGGCTCGGCGTCTTCGGCGATTGGGAAAATCCTTACCTGACCATGGATTTCCGGTTCGAGGCGGATATCGTGCGCGCTTTGGGGCGAATTTGCGCCAACGGACACCTGGTCCAAGGGGCGAAGCCGGTGCACTGGTGTACGGATTGCGGCTCGGCCTTGGCGGAAGCCGAGGTGGAATACGAGAATCGAAGTTCACCCGCAATCGACGTGCGTTTCCAGGTCCTCGATGAAGAGGGATTGATCGGACGCTGCCATAGTGTCCCCGGCCATGTCGGCGCGGGGCCGCTCTCGGTGGTCATCTGGACCACGACCCCCTGGACCCTGCCGGCAAACCAGGCGGTGGCGCTGGGACCGGATGTGGACTATGTAGTGGTCGATTGCCCCGATCAGGCAGAGCGGCTTTTGGTGGCCGACGCTCTCATGAAGGACGTGATGCTGCGCGTCGGTATCGAGAACTACCGGGTGGTGGCGTACTGCAAGGGCTCGGCTCTGGAAGGCTTGGAGCTGCGCCATCCTTTCTATGAGCGGCGGGTGCCCGTCATCTTGGGCGATCATGTCACCTTGGAAGCCGGCACCGGCGCCGTCCATACCGCTCCCGGCCACGGCCAGGAAGACTATGTGGCCGGTCAGCGCTATGGCTTGCCGGTGGACAATCCGGTCGGGGACAACGGCAAATTCCTGCCGAATACTCCGTTGTTCGCCGGCGAGCACGTCATGAGCGCCAATGACCATGTCATCGAGGTGCTCAAGGCGCACGGCGCGCTGCTCCACGAGGCCCGCATCGAGCATAGCTATCCGCATTGCTGGCGGCACAAGACCCCGGTCATTTTCCGGGCCACGCCGCAGTGGTTCATCGCCATGGACCAGAATGGGCTCCGCCGGATGGCGCTCGAGGAAATCGCGAAGGTGCGCTGGATTCCCGATTGGGGCCAAGCCCGGATCGAGGGCATGGTCGCCAACCGCCCGGATTGGTGCGTCTCCCGACAGCGTAACTGGGGCGTGCCCATCGCCCTGTTTGTGCATCGGGAAACCGGCGAGATCCACCCCAATAGCTTGACGCTGATCGAGCAGGTCGCGCAGCGAATTGAGCGGCGCGGCATCGACGCCTGGTTCGATTTGGATCCGGCCGAACTCCTCGGCGATGAGGCGGCACACTACCGGAAGATGAGCGACACCCTGGATGTGTGGTTTGATTCCGGTGTCACCCATTTCTGCGTGCTCGAGCGTCGCGAGGAACTGGGATTTCCGGCCGATTTGTATCTGGAAGGCTCCGATCAGCATCGCGGCTGGTTTCAGTCCTCCTTGCTGGCCTCGGTGGCTATCAACGGCGTCGCGCCTTACCGGCAGGTGCTGACTCATGGCTTCACGGTGGACGCCCACGGCAAGAAGATGTCGAAATCCAAGGGCAACGTCGTGGCTCCCCAGAAAGTCATGCAGAATCTCGGCGCCGATGTCCTCCGGCTCTGGGTGGCCGCCACCGATTACCGGGCGGAAATGAGCGTTTCCGACGAAATCTTGAAGCGCACCGCCGATGTTTACCGGCGCTTGCGCAATACGGCGCGCTATCTCTTGGCCAATCTGGCTGGCTTCGACCCGACCCGCCACCTAGTGGCCCCGGATGATATGCTGGCGCTGGACCGCTGGGCCGTGGACCGCGCGTACCAGTTGCAGCGGGAGGTCGCGGAAGCTTACGAGAGCTACCAGTTTCATCTGGTTTACCAAAAGGTGCATCACTTCTGCTCGGTGGACCTTGGCAGCTTTTATCTCGACGTGCTCAAGGACCGCCAATACACGTGCCAGGAGAACAGCCTGCCGCGCCGCTCTGCCCAAACGGCCCTGTTCTACATCGCCGAGGCCTTGGTACGCTGGCTGGCGCCTATCGTGAGCTTCACCGCGGACGAAATCTGGCGTCATCTGCCGGGCCCCCGCAGCGAATCGGTATTCCTGGAGACCTGGTACGAAAGCCTCTTTCCGCTGGCGCCAGGTTCACTCTACGATCGGGAATTTTGGGATTTCGTGCTCAAGGTACGGGAGGCGGTCAGCAAGGAACTGGAGGTATTGCGGGTGCGTGATGCGATCGGCTCGTCCCTGGACGCGGAAGTGGCGCTTTATGCGAGCGAGCCGGTGTTTGAGGCGCTTTCTCGAATCGGCGACGAACTGCGCTTCGTGTTTATCACGTCCAGCGCCACCGTGCTCCGTAGAGAAGCCGGCACAGGAGGGTTGCCGACCGAAATCGACGGGCTCGAGCTCGTGGTCCAGGCCTCTCCGCATTCGAAGTGCATCCGCTGCTGGCAGCATAGGCCCGACGTGGGAAGTCACCCCGATCATCCGGAAATCTGCGGACGCTGCGTGGAAAACGTGGCGGGATCCGGCGAAATCAGAAAATACGCCTAAAGCCATGCTGAATTGGATTTGGCTTTCCATGGTGGTGATCGCGCTTGATCAGTTGACCAAGCATTGGGTCGACGCGACCATGCAGCTTTACGAGTCCATCGAACTGGTCCCGTTTTTTCAGCTTACTTATCTTCGCAACCAGGGAGCGGCCTTCAGCTTTCTGGCCGGCGCCGGAGGCTGGCAACGCTGGTTTTTTATCGGCCTCGCGCTGATCGCCAGCGCGGCCATCTGCTATTGGCTGAAGCGGCTTGGTAAGCACCAAACCTGGGAGGCCGCCGCCTGGGCGCTCATTCTAGGCGGAGCTTTGGGCAATCTGATCGATCGGATACTGTACGGTTATGTCATTGATTTTCTGGATGCCTATTATGGGCGATGGCATTTCCCCGCGTTCAATGTCGCCGATTCCGCCATTACCGTAGGCGTTATGATTTTATTGATCGACTCGGCGCGTTCGCGCGGTTCCACCCAAGTCGATCAGGCCCGTTGATCTGCCAAAGGGAATGGCTCTTGAATAGGCTCTCGGACCAGCGGATGGGATTTGGGAGCGGAGCTTGAATTCCCCGGCAGGCCCGAAGTCGATAATACCAAGAACATTTCGGATATTCGTGCTCATCATTGATCATTGGCTTGCCACCGCACAGCGGGTCGCCAGCCCAAACTCGGACCCCCGGCCCGATCCCAGCGATATATCCCTGATTGTCCTACATTGCATCAGTTTGCCTCCGGGAGAGTTTGGATCCGACTCAATCAACCAGTTATTCACAAACAGCCTGAACGCAACCGAACATCCTTATTTCGCGAAAATCTCGCATCTCAAGGTGTCCGCGCATGTCCTAATTCGGCGGGACGGGACGATCGTTCAGTACGTGCCCTTCCATCGACGGGCCTGGCATGCCGGAATATCCAGCTTTCGTGGTCGGCCCCGATGCAATGATTTTTCCATCGGCATCGAGTTGGAAGGAACGGAGCATATGAATTTCGAAGAAATTCAGTATCTTAGATTAAATAATCTTTTGGAAGGGTTATTGGAAGCTTATCCGGGGCTTTCACAGGAGCGTATCGCGGCACATAGTGATGTGGCGCCGGGCCGCAAGAGGGACCCCGGCCCTCACTTTGACTGGGCCAGGCTGAGGATTCATTGGCCACGCTGACTTTTGCCAGCAAGAGATTCTATGTCCGGTATGGCGGAGCTTGAGGGCGGCCTCCAGATGATGTAATTATCGAGCCACCTTATTGGTAGTTGGCAGAAATCACGCTACGGTTGACGCAAGGAAGCTTTCCGAAGACAATACCCAATTCGGTAAATCTCCCAGACATGAGGTTCACGCCTTGGCTAATATTGCTTCTGCGAAAAAACGCGCCATTCAGTCGGAAAAACACCGCATTCATAACGCTGCCCTCCGCAGCCGGCTACGTACCTTCATCAAAAAGGTTATCTTGGCAGTTGAAGCTGGCAATTTGGAAGAGGCGCAAACCGCTTTTCGGGCTGCGGTGCCGATTATCGACTCTTCCGTCAACAAAGGGCTGATTCACAGGAACAAGGCTGCCCGGAGCAAAAGCCGTCTGAATGCCCGCGTTAAGGCTCTGGCGCTAAAGACTTCAGCTTGAATCCTAGCCTTGGCTGAGGCGGGCTACCATGGCCTGCCTCATCAAGCCAAAACCAGATTGTTCCTGTGGATCAATTCGGGCTCGTCTACGTAACCCAGCAGTTTCTCGATCTGTGAGCTAGGCTGACGCATGATCTGCCGAGTTTCGTCGGCGCCATAGTTCACCAATCCACGCGCCACCTCCTGACCTTCCGAATCCAGGCAAGCGACTAAGTCGCCGCGGCCGAATTCGCCCTCGACCGCCGTGACGCCAATCGGCAGCAGGCTTTTGCCGGAGTCCTTCAGCACTTTGACGGCGCCCTCATCCAGATACAGCTGGCCCTTGGGCTTGAGCTGACCGGCCAGCCAGCGCTTCCGCGCCAGTAAGGGTGAAACATCGGGGATCAAAAAGGTGCCGATGTCCTCGCCGCGAATCACCCTCCGAATAATATCCTGCTCTCGGCCACAGGCGATGATTGTGGCGGTCCCCGATCGGGAGGCGAGCCGGGCCGCACGCAGTTTAGTGATCATGCCACCCCTGCCAAGGCCGCTGCGGCTCCCGCCGACCATTTCGCTCAGATGGGCATCGTTGATACTGGCTTGACGTACAAGCTTAGCGGACGGATCCAAGCTCGGATCCCGTTCGTAAAGACCTTTTTGATCGGTCAAGATGACTAGCAGGTCGGCGTCTAAGAGATTTGCCACCAGCGCGGCTAGGGTATCGTTATCGCCGAAACGGATCTCCTCGTTGGCCACCGTGTCGTTTTCGTTGATGACCGGGACCACGCCCAAATCCAGTAGAGTCAACAAGGTGCTGCGGGCATTTAGATAGCGCTGGCGGTTGGAAAGATCGTCATGGGTCAGTAGGACCTGCGCGGTATGAAGGCCGTGCTTCTGAAACATGGATTCGTAAGTCTGCACCAGACCCATCTGTCCCACCGAAGCCGCAGCCTGTAGCTCATGTAGAGTGCGTGGTCGGGTCTTCCAGCCCAGCCGGCACATGCCTTCGGCGACTGACCCTGAGGAAACCAGCAGAATCTCCGCACCCGCTTGCCGGACTGCGGAAATCTGGGCCACCCATTCGGCAATACCTATCTTATTCAACCCCCGCCCGCCGCCGGTCAACAGCGCACTGCCGATCTTAACGACGATCCGGCGCGCTTCGGCGAACTCAGCTCTGCGCTGCATGGGGTGCCTTTTGCTGTTCCAAAAATGCCATTACCTGAAGTATGAGCTCCTTAAGGCCATCCCCTCGCAAAGCGGAAATAGAAAAAACAGGGCCGGTCCAGCCCAGTTCTTCGACAATTTCGTGGCAATGTTCCTTGATGTGCTCTTCCGGCAACATATCGATCTTGTTCAGCACTAGCCAACGCGGTTTGTCAGTTAAAGCCTTGCCCCATTTTTCCAGTTCAGCAGCCACCTTTTGTGCCGCTCTCGCGGGCGTGTCCTCGGTTCCGTAAGGCGCCACGTCCACTAAGTGCAGCAGTAGACTGGTGCGGGACAGATGCTTGAGGAATTGCAGCCCTAGACCTGCGCCTTCCGCAGCACCCTCGATGAGACCCGGAATATCGGCCATGACGAAACTGCGCTGATCGTCCACTCGCACCACCCCCAGGTTGGGGTGCAGGGTAGTGAAAGGATAATCCGCCACCTTGGGCCGGGCGGCCGACACGGCACGGATCAGACTGGACTTGCCGGCGTTGGGCATCCCCAGAAGTCCCACGTCGGCGATGAGTATGAGCTCAAGGCGCAGGGTGCGCCTTTCACCGGGCTTGCCAGGCGTGGACTGGCGCGGCGTGCGGTTGGTGCTGCTCTTAAATCGCGTGTTGCCGAGCCCATGCCAGCCGCCTTTGGCAACCAACAAGGTTTGGCCTTCCTGGGTTAAATCGCCTAGCTTTTCACCGGTTTCCGCGTCGGAAACTTGAGTGCCGGCTGGGACGTGAATGATGCAATCGGCCCCGGCCCAGCCAGTGCGATTTCCGCCCGAACCGTTTTGACCCCGCTCGGCCCGAAAGACGGCATGATAGCGGAAGTCCACCAAGGTATTGAGGTTCTCGGAGGCCACCAGGTACACGCTGCCCCCGTCGCCTCCGTCGCCCCCGTCGGGGCCGCCGAAGGGCACGAACTTCTCACGTCGGAAACCGACACAGCCATTACCACCATCGCCGGCTTCGACGCGGATTTCCGCTTCATCGACAAACTTCATAGAGGTTATGACAAAAAAGCCCCGTCTTCGACGAGGCTTCTCTCCGTTCCTCCGCAGGGAGAAGAGCTTACCTTCACACTTGGACTTCAGCGACTCGGACTACGCTTACGTATTTGCGCTTCTGTGGGCCCTTGACTTTAAAGCTTACCCGGCCGTCAGCGGTGGCGAACAGGGTATAATCCTTACCGAGTCCCACGTTCTCGCCAGGGTGGAATTGGGTGCCACGCTGCCGCACAAGGATATTGCCGGCCTTGACCAGCTCGCCACCGAAGCGTTTGACACCTAATCGCTGAGCATTGGAATCGCGGCCGTTTCGGGAACTGCCGCCCGCTTTCTTATGCGCCATGGTGATGCCTCGCTATGAATAGGCAGAAATGCCGGTGATTTGAATTTCCGTGTAGTTCTGGCGGTGTCCAGCCTGCTTCATATGGTGCTTGCGCCGACGGAACTTTACGATCTTGACTTTGGGATGACGGCCATGAGCCATTACAGTAGCGGTGACCTTGCCACCGTTTAGGAAAGGTTGGCCGACTTTGAGGCCGTCATCGGACTGGATCAATAGGACCTTGTCGAATTCGACTTCCTGGCCAGCATCAGCCGTCAGGGTTTCAATCTTCAACACTTCACCCTGTTTGACCCGGTATTGCTTGCCGCCTGTTTGTATTACCGCGTACATGGTTAAAGGCTCCAATGGAGGAAATCCGGAAAATCAACAATAATAGCTGGGCAAACGCTGAATAGTCAACTTGCTGACGAATGTGAATGGGAAAATCGGAGTATCAGCTTAGTTCAGCAGGCTTTCCGCCGTCTAAAGTGCGAGAAATGCGCAGCAAGAATGGGAGATGTATAGCAACGTAACATCTCTGTGCCTCTCATCAAGGCATATACCGTGAGACCCGGATGAGCCAGATCGAGAATAGCGGAAAGCGGCTGCCTATTTTGGTGCCGCTGTAAGTTCCTCGATTTTCCGACAGAGCAGCCCCCCCGAATCAAGAAGGCGGTAGCAGTCCCCCCAAGCCTGAACAGCGCCTACCTGGATCAAAGGTCTGACATGTGTACGAAATGTCCACTCCGAGATGTTTATGCCGCTTTGGCCGAGCCGATTGACTATTTCATCAATGGTTAGCGGTATCGAGGTTTGTTTTAGCAGACGGTAGATATCGATCATCGTAGGTGTAATAAGATTGCTCTCCGATGTCCAGTTCCCCGAATTATCCATGTTGAACTTTTCTCCTGAGTTTCTATTTTGTGCCAATTATGTACTTTTTTGCTTCTTTTGGCCAATAGTATACTTACATGGCTGACCTGATGGCAATACAAGCGAGCGCTACGATGCTGCTAAAGTGAGGCTTCGTTTTAATTACCGCTGTAATGGCGATACGCCGCAATGGCGATATACGCTGATGCTGCCGGCTACTGAGACGAACAAGAATGCCAGTAAGCCGCAGGCTGGATTGCTGCCCTGACGGGTTCAATCATTTGAGATGATGGTGACGAGAGATTCAAGACGTCCATGCGGATACATCTTAGAGGCATGCAAAACTGCATGCTGGCTTGGAGGCTGGGAGCGGCGATTTTCTGGATTGCATCGCTCGGCCCTGAGCAAAATAAAATCGCCCCCGGCGGGGCGAAGAGAATTCGTCGGTAATGGGGCTGACCATCTCAGCCAGCCCCTAGTTTCAAGAACTAGAAAGTTCTGAATCAGTAATCGCGCCGACCTCCACCGAAGCCGCCCTCACGGCGAGGTGAAGACGGGCGGTTTTCCTCCCGCGGGCGTGCTTCGTTGACGGTGATCGTCCTTCCGGCAACCTCCGTTTGGTTCAGCTTATCAATAGCCTCCTGGCCGCCCTTAGAATCCATCACTACAAAGCCAAAACCCTTGGATTGGCCGGTTGCCCGATCAATAATGAGATTGGCTGACTCGACTTCACCGAAGCGGGCGAACAAAGCTCGCAAATCGTCTTGAGTGGTCTTGAAGGAAAGATTTCCTACGTAAATATTTTTCATGCAAATAACTCCGGCTCCGACGCTCCGTCGGAAAACGAAAACAAACAAAAACGGCTATGTAGCCAAATGAACCTAAGCGAGTTGCTTCGAGGGGGAGGTACGGACTTCAAGAATGGAGCGGCGGTGACGCTGGCTTCGCGAAGGGGTAACCCGACGCCGTGGAAGAACTGACAGGCGCGCGTACAGTAGCACGGTTGAGCCCATTTGCCTAATTTATTTTTCGATGAGACTTCCCGCCCTTCCACGCGGCTGCAATAAATCACCCTTGAATCCCAAGAGTGATTTCCGACCCAAGGATGATTACGCTTACAATGAGTAAGCACAGGAATATCCACTCTGAGGAGGCAACGATGCGTAGGGTATGGGCCGTTTTGGCGGCTTCGATCTGGATTTTCGCCGCCGAGGCCGAAGAATTCACGATCGAGCTTCACAAGATTGATGAAAAAGGTTCCGGCGAGGCGATCGGAGCGGTAGGCGTGAGGGATGGCGCAGCAGGTCTAGAATTGGTACCAAATCTCAAGAATCTACCCGCTGGCTCTCATGGGTTCCACGTACACGAGAACCCAAGCTGTGATCCGGGTGAAAAGGACGGGAAATTCCAGGCGGGACTTGCGGCTAGAAGTCATTACGATCCCGAAAAAACAGGCCAGCATCTGGGACCCCTAGGTCACGGCCATCTGGGCGATTTGCCAATGCTGGTAGTTGCGGAAGACGGCACGGCCAAGACGCCTGTAACTGCGCCGCGGTTGCGCGCTAAAGACCTGAAGGGAAGGGCGCTAATTATTCACGCCGAGGCGGATAATTATGCTGATAAACATGGCGGAGCAAGGATTGCCTGTGGGATGGCGAAATAGATTGAGATAAGGCACTTACGCGGCTCCCAGCAACACCATTCATATCTCACGCTGGGGCTTCACGATGAAATGATCGGCCTGGTTATCAATCACCTTCGTTGAAGTGAATTGATCTATCGTCACGCATTTCTTATGTCCCACCGACATAGCCGGGCTAATCCTAACGGATAGCTCCCTAATTACTACGCTAGGATCTCAACGGGAATGGCCCGCACCTATAAAAATTCATAGGATGCGGGCCATTGGTGCCGAAGGGAAATTCCGAATTATATTCCGCTTTTCACCGCCAAGTTCTTTTAGGCGTCGTACCCCGTACTTGTAGCTCGGAGACAGCAACGCTTCTTAACTCAAGAAGATTGGCTTTATTGGCTTTACTATAAATCCCTTTAAAGCGGTTAATATGACCTCTTATGGGTTAGAAGGTCGGCGCATGAGTTTCACGGCGAGCCGGCGAGGCAAATCCAAAGTATGCGGCCACGGCGGCAGTTAACGCATGAATCACAACGTCCAGACCATAAATCGGGGCCAGTCCGAACAGCATGTTCGTTGCAGGGATGATGCCTAGAATCGCCAATAGGCCGAACAAAATGGCGTTGGCCTTGGCAAAGTTGATCGATCCGAGGAAGCTGCGTGCGGCCAAAATGCCCCAGATACCAATGCCAAGATGGACCAGGTTATGGACGAGGTTCACCGGGACGAGTCCCAGTAACTTGCCGTATCCCGTCTCGACAGCCAAGCCCGTGGTATCGACCAGCGGTTGGACTATGCCTGGTATGAATCCCAAAATTCCAACTATTACATAAATAATGCCGAAGATACGCGCAAATGCTTGAACCTGTGTCATGAGATACCTCCTTACCTTGCTGGTTGAGTGCTCGAAGTGTCAATACTTATTTCCTCTGCGACATCTAAAGACAATCTCTCTTGAATTCCGTGACACCGCCACCTACTCTGATCTTCAAGAGAAACCATCTCCTTTAGCTCGATTAGAGTGCGCTCGCTGCCTTCGGTTCGAGTAATCTTTGCCTATTCGTAATACCCCTTATTTGATCGGCTGCCTGAGTGTTCATGCGGGCAAATGGCTCATGCGGCGGCGGATCTCATCGACATCCAAGGTTTTGAATGTGACCTTGAGAAAGCTGATGTTCAGTTAAGCCCTGGCTTGTCCCCCTTGCTCCTGCGTACTCCTACCTATTCAAAAACGTTTCCCCCGCGTTCATTCTGTATTAATTATTTCGAGACCAGGTTTTCCTGGGTGCATAATATCTACGAGGGAGGCAGTGATTATGAATGAACAAATGGAAGCTTGTATTCAAGAATGTCTGGATTGTCATCGCTCCTGTTTGGAAACGGTAACGCACTGCTTGGAAAGAAGTGGACGGCATGCGGATCCCGATCATATCCGTCTGTTGCTGGATTGCGCCGAAATCTGCCAGACCAGCGCCAATTTCATGCTGCGGGGTTCCGACCTGCATCCCTTGACCTGCGAGATCTGTGCGGAAATTTGCATTGAATGTGCGGACGACTGCGAACACTTCGAGGATGATGAACACATGCAAAGCTGCGCCGAAGTCTGCCGAAGCTGTGCGGGTGCCTGCCAGGCCATGGCGGAGGAAGCCGGCGTTGAATAGCCGGGCTTTCAAGCGGCACTTGGAAGAGGGCTTATGAAGAATTGGAAAGCTTACAAATTTAAAGAGGTTCGTGCAGATTCGCCTTTAGCGGGATTAAACTTCGGCGGCCACGTGCATCAGTGATGCGTAAGGACCGAAGCCGCTAATCTCCGCCATTTGAGTTTCGATCCAAAGTTCGGTTTGTCGATTAATTTCGGAGGCGGAAAGCTGCCTGCCGTCCAGAGCGGGGCCGATACGGACTTGAATCGATCCTGGAAATTTGATAAAGCCGTTTTTAGCCCAGTATTCCCCAGCATTATGCGCCACCGGGACGACCGGGCACCCGGCCCGGTGGGCAAGGATACCGCCACTTGTTCCGTAGCGCCCCTTCTGGCCGGGAGCAACGCGGGTTCCTTCCGGAAACAGGATGACCCACCGTCCCGCCTTGAGGCGGGCTTCGCCGTCGCGAAGGATTTGCTTCATAGCCTGCGATTTGGCTTGGCGATCGATGGCGATGGGTTCCAGGGTCGCCATGGCCCAGCCCCAAATCGGAATTCCCAAGAGTTCCTGCTTCAGAATGAATACCACGGGCGGAAAGATGACCTGCAGGGCAATGGTCTCGAAGGCCGATTGGTGTTTGCAGACGATTAAGCCGTTTCGCTCCGGAATGTTCTCGAGTCCGCGCACCTCGTAAGTCAACCCGCAAACCACCTTCAATAGCCAGAGGTTGAATCTCACCCAGAGATTGGCTACGGCATAGCGGAGCTCGAAGCGGAATGGCTTCATCAGTAGCATGATCGGACCCAGTAGAAAGGTCGACAGCAACTGTCCGGTAAAAAAAATGGCGGAACGCAGGTAAATGCTAGGCGTGGCAATAGAGAATATGCTGGGCGGCTTCATAGAGGTTCGCAAACACTGGAATATCTAGATCAGGGTGGTGGGCCAGGGTGCGCCGCCCCTTACCGGTTTCCACCAGGATGGGCGAAGCCCCTACGGCCTTCGCAGCTTGGAGATCGCGGAATGAATCTCCTATCGCGGGAATGCCGGCAAGGTCCACGGAGTAGCGTTCGGCAAATGCCCGGAATAAGCCGGATTTAGGCTTGCGGCACTCGCAGCTATCCTCGGGACCATGCGGGCAATGAAAGATCGCTTCGATCCTTCCCCCGACCGCTTCCACCGCAGCGATCATCTTGGCATGAATGCACCGTAGGGTTTCCTCATCCAACAGTCCTCGCGCCAAGCCGGACTGGTTGGTGAGCACCACGACTCGATAGCCTCTCTCCGTAAGCCGGGCAATGGCCTCCAGGCTGCCAGGAATGGGAATCCACTCCTCGGGGCATTTAATAAAGGCGTCGGAATCTTCGTTGATGACGCCATCTCGGTCGAGAATGAGATACGGCATACTGAAAGTTCTCAGGTGATTGTCATGGAATACGGGACCGGCGCTGATGGGCGATTCCAAGGCTAGGCCGAAACTTGGCCCCCACCCGCCAATCCTACCCTTGGAGCTTCGAAATATCCGCGATATTGAGGAACAAGCCTTCGACAATTCCCAGAAGGCCCAATCGATTTCGGCGCAGCTCGTCGTTTTCCACCATCACCATCACACTTTCAAAGAAGGCGTCGACCGTTTTCCGTAGCCGTGACAGACGGGACAGCGCACGGGTGTAATCGCGGTCCTGCAGAAGCGGCAGGAGGTCTTCCTTCGCCAGGCGGGCGGCTTCCAGCAATTGTTTTTCCGCCGGCTCGGCGAGGGTATGGTCGTCCACGTTGGCGGCGACTTCCTCCTCGGCTTTTCGGAGAATGTTGCGGATCCGCTTGTTGGCGCTGGCGAGACTTTCGGCCTCGGGGAGGCTCCGAAATTCCCGCACGGCGTTCAGGCGGCGTTCGAAATCCAAGAGGCTGGCCGGCGCGACGGATAGCACGGCCTCGAATTCGTCGTGGCGAAAGCCGCGCTCCAGGAAATAGCCGCGTAGCCGCTCCAGGATGAAACCGTGGATGTTTCCCCGCGCTTTCCCCTTGTCGAAAGCATGCCTGAACCGGCCCAGCGCGAACTCTAAAAGATCCGGAACATTCAAATCCAATTCCGCCTCGATGAGGATGCGAATGACTCCGAGAGCCGCCCGGCGGAGGGCATACGGGTCCTTGTCGCCAGTGGGGATGAGCCCCACGCTGAAGATGCCGGTGAGGGTGTCGATCTTCTCCGCCAAGGCCAGAACCAATCCGGTGAAGGTTTCGGGCAAGGGGCCGCCGGAGATTTTGGGCAGGTATTGCTCCTCGATGGCGGCGGCGATGTCTTCCGGCTCGCCTTCGGCCAAGGCGTAATAGCGGCCCATGGTGCCTTGCAGTTCCGGAAACTCGCCCACCATTTGGGTAAGCAGATCGGCCTTGGCCAAAAGAGCCGCCCGCTCGACCCAGGCGCTTTCCTGTCCCAACCGTTCGGCGATGGCGCAGGCCAGGTTTTGCACTCTATGGGTCTTGTCCAGCATGGAGCCGAGAGCTTTCTGAAAAGTGATCTGCGCCAGCTCTTCCACCCGGCTTTCCAGGGTGCGCTTGCGGTCCTGGTTCCAGAAGAACTCGGCGTCGGAAAGCCGTGGCCGCACCACCCGCTCGTTGCCGGCACGGACTGTGGCGAGATGGGTGCTGTCGATGTTGGCGAACGTGATGAAGTGAGGCAAGAGCCCGCCACTCCCGTCCTTTACCGGGAAATATTTCTGGTTGGCCTGCATGGTGGTGATGAGCACTTCCGGCGGCAAAGCCAAATAGCGGACATCGAACCCGCCTAAAACGGGTACCGGCCATTCGACCAGGGCGGTGACTTCGTCCAGAAGCTCCGGCTCGATATGGGCGACGCCGCTCACGTCGGCGGCGGTTTCCTCGGCGAGCGTTCGGATCTTCTGTTTTCGCGCTTCGAAGTCTGCGATGACCCGGCCTTCGCTCAGGAGCTTTCCGGCATATTCGCCGGGTGCGCGGAGGGGCAGCGTTCCCGGATCGTGAAAGCGATGGCCGCGAGTCTCGCGCCCCGTCGCGACGCCGAGAATCTCCGCTTCGACGACCTCATCCCCGAACAACAGCACCGCCCAGTGTACCGGCCGCACGAACTCCGCCGCTCCGCTGCCCCATCGCATGCGCTTGGCGATGGGCAGTGCCGCCAAAGCTTGGCGCAGAATCTCGGGCAGTAGATCGGCGGTGCGGCGGCCTCGGATAGGCTGGCGAAACGCGACCCATTCGCCCTTATCAGTCTGGAGGGTAAAAAGTTGGTCCGGCATCGCGCCACAGCTTTTTAAGAAGCCTTGCAGCGCTTGACTCGGCGATCCGTCGGCCTGATAGGCAGCGCTCAGGGCGGGGCCCCGGCGCTCCACCGTCTGATCCGGCTGGGCGACGGCCAAATCCTTGACGAGCAGGGCCAGGCGGCGGGGCGTCGCAAACGGGCGCACTTCGCCGTGAGCCAAGCCCGCCCTCGCAAATCCCGCCTCGACATTCGCTCTCAAGCCTAGACTCAAGCTCAGCAGGGATTTCGGCGGCAACTCCTCGGTGCCCAGTTCGAACAGCAAATCACGAGTTTCAGTCATTTTGGACGCCTCCCTGGTTCAGCAGGGGAAACCCGAGCTTTTCCCGGCGCTGGTAATACGCTTCGGCCACCGCCTTGGCCAGATCACGTACCCGAAGGATATAGCGTTGGCGCTCGGTGACCGAGATGGCGCGACGGGCGTCGAGGAGATTGAAGGCGTGGGAGGCTTTGAGCACCATCTCGTAAGCGGGCAGGGGCAGGTCCAGTTCGATCAGCTTCTTGCACTCGCGTTCGTAGGTATCGAAACAGCTAAAGTAAAAGGCGGTGTCGGCCTGTTCGAAATTGAAGGTCGACATTTCCACCTCGTTCTGGTGATAGACGTCGCCATAAGTTACAGCGCCCTGCGGGCCGCGGGTCCAGATGAGATCGAACACGCTTTCCTTGCCTTGCAAATACATGGCGATGCGCTCCAGGCCGTAAGTGATTTCACCGCTCACCGGCCGGCAATCCAGCCCGCCCACTTGCTGAAAATAGGTGAACTGAGTCACTTCCATTCCGTTTAGCCAGACCTCCCAGCCAAGGCCCCAAGCGCCCAAGGTCGGGGATTCCCAATTGTCCTCCACGAAGCGGATATCGTGCTCCAGGAGATCGAAGCCCAAAAATTCCAGCGAGCCTAGATAGAGGTCCTGGAAGTCCGCCGGCGAAGGCTTCATGATGACCTGGAATTGGTAGTAGTGCTGAAGCCGGTTCGGGTTCTCGCCGTAACGGCCGTCGGTGGGCCGCCGAGAGGGCTGCACATAGGCCGTATTCCAGGGCTCCGGGCCGATGGAGCGCAAGAATGTGGCGGGGTGGAAAGTCCCCGCGCCAACTTCAAGGTCCAAGGGCTGAAGGATCACGCAGCCCTGCCCGGCCCAATAGTTTTGTAGCGCCAGGATTAGTCCCTGAAAAGTGGAAACATCGCGTCGTTGAAGGTTCACGCTGGCCACTGCGGTATGCGGATAGTTGATTAAAACCGCGGATTATAGCCGAATTCAGCCTGGCGGCCTTGATTTTGGCGAGCCTTGAAACGCGCCAATGGCCTCCTGGCCCGGCGGCCTCCTGCTATGCCTCAATCCTGATAATATCCCGCGCCGTGTAAAGATAATCTCCATGGCGTCCTTCGCCTGAACAATTACGAGAACTTCATCATGCTGCGCATTCCCATTAACGAACAAGGTTGGGGGCTCTTCATCCGCCTGGTCCGCGAATTGCTGCGCTCCGACGCCGGAGGCAAGGCGATCCGTCTGTTTTCATTGCTCATCGGGTTATTTCTCGCGGTCAACGGCCTCAATGTCGTGAACAGTTACGTGGGACGGGATTTCATGAGCGCGATCGCGGAACGAAATACCGAAACCTACCTGCGGCAGGCGGCTCTTTACGTTGGCGTGTTCGCGGCCTCCACCGCGGTCGCGGTATTCTTACGGTTTTGCGAGGAGCGCCTGGGTCTTCTGTGGCGCACCGTCATGACGCGCAGCTTCATCGATCTGTACCTCAAGTATCCGACCTATTACCGTATCAACGACGAAGTAATCCGCAGCATTGGGATCGAGCATCCCGATCAGCGTATCGCCGAGGACGTGCGCGCTTTTACGGTGACAACCCTATCCTTTACGCTTTTGCTGGTTAATGGCGGCTTTACCATCGTCGCGTTTTCCGGAGTGTTGTGGACGATCAGCCCCTGGCTATTCGGCGCGGCCCTGGGATACGCGATCATCGGCTCGTATTTCACCATTCTGCTCGGAAGCCCTCTGATTGATCTCAACTATACCCAGCTCGACAAGGAAGCCGCGTTCCGCTCCGGCCTCATCCACGTGCGCGAGCGGGCCGAGTCGGTGGCGCTGCTGCACCATGAGGGGCGGATCAAGCCTCGCTTGCTGCGCCAGTTTGACGACGTGGCGGTCAATTTCCGGAAAATCATCCAAGTAAACCGAAATCTGGGTTTTTTCACCACCGGATACAACTACCTGGTGCAGATCATTCCCGTGGTATTGGTGGCGCCCCTGTACTTCGAGGGCAGGGTCGAGTTCGGCGTCATCACCCAGTCCGCCATGGCCTTCTCGATGCTGGTCGGAGCATTCTCGCTCATCGTCACGCAGTTTCAGTCGATTTCCTCCTTCGCCGCGGTCATCCAGCGGCTCATCAATCTCTGGTATGCCATCGAACTGGCGCAGACCGAAACGATGAGCGGCTTGGACATCCGCGAGGAAGACGACCGGCTGGCTTACGAAACGCTGACGCTGCGTTCGCCGAGCGATGGACGCGTGCTGATCCGCAATCTTTCACTGGTCATTCCATATGGCACCCGGGTTCTGGTGACGGGATCGGACGAGACCGCCAAGGACGCGCTGTTCAAGGCGATGGCCGGCATTTACGATGCCGGAACGGGGTGCGTCAAACGACCGCCCCTCGACCGTATTCTCTTCCTGCCGGAGCGCGCTTACCTGCCGCCGGGAACCCTACGCCAGGCCCTGACGCCTGTGGAGCCCGAAGGGCGGATCGCCGACGAGCGGATCCTGGACACCGTCCGCTTGCTCGGCATCGAAAGCGTGGTGGCCCGCGCCGGCGGCTTGGACCAGGAGCATGATTGGGACAGTCTGCTCTCCCTGCACGAGCAGCGCTTCGTCTCCTTCGCCCGCATCTTGCTGGCCTCCCCGCGGTTCGCCGTCCTCTACAATCCCTTCAAGGATCTCGATCCGGGGACCGCCGGCCGCTTGTTGAAAATCCTCTCGGATTACGGCATTACCTATTTGACCATGGGATATGAGGGGCCGGGTGAGGGCGAGGATCGTAACAAAAGCTACGACGGGGTGCTGGAACTGGCGCCGGGTGGCGGCTGGACGTGGCGGGAAGTTCGGAAGAATTGAGCAGGGACAAGCCCACCATACAATCCCCTTCGTGTCCAGACCGGCCCGGGGAAGGCGCCACCGACCGCCGTTACTCGGCGGGTACGCACTTTTTGACTTGATGAATGAGGAACTGTACGAATGGCTTTCAATCCAAAAGGATGACAATGTCACCGGCAGGCGGTGGGCCATAACGATTAGTTCGCATCTTTTCGAGAACAGGGAATCAGGCCCTATTCCCCATAGGGTCCGAGACAAACACGAACAAGTTGATCAGGGAAGGTCCTTTATGAACGTCAAAACTCTCCTCTTATTCATAGCGCTATGTTTTCTGGGTTCCGGTCTTGTCTATGGTCAGGTCAGCGCCAATCTCAGCCACAAATTCGTTGCCAAGCTATCCGGTGCCGAAGAAACCCCGCCCGTGACCAGCGCCGCGAAGGCCAGCGCGGTCTTCAAGCTGAACCGGAATTTCACCCGGCTCGCCTACAACCTCAAAATTCGCAATGGCACCGCCATCACCTTAGCTCATTTGCATTGCGCGCCGCCGGGGGTGGCAGGTCCCATCGTGGCTTTTCTGCTGGGACAGGTCACCGGAAACTTGAATGGCGGGATCCAGATTGTGGCAAGCCTGACCAATGACAATGTCATTCAAGGCGCTGGTTGCACAAGCACGATCGGGCGCGAGATCGCCAATCTGGAGCAATTGGCCGAAGCGATGAACGAGGGCTTGATTTATGCGAACGTGCATTCCGCCGCTAATCCGGCGGGTGAACTCCGCGGCCAGTTGAAGAAACGCTCATCTACCGGTTCCAGCGGCACAGCAAGCGGAAGCTCAGGAAGTGGCGGTGGCAGCTCACCTTATTAATGAGGTGTTCAGGACATCAAGCCTGAATTTGGGAGAGGTCGCGATTTTCTATTTCTCCGACTCCAGGGCCGCATCTCATCTTGCGATATATCTCAAGCGATTGGCATTGCTGACCACGGTCACCGAGGAAAGGGCCATGGCCGCGCCGGCGATCATGGGGTTCAGCAGCAGGCCGAAGATCGGATACAGCACGCCAGCCGCGATCGGGATGGCGAGGACGTTGTAAACAAAGGCGCCGAACAGGTTTTGCCGGATATTGCGCATGGTGGCGCGCGATAAGACTATCGCTTCCGCCACCTTGAGCAGCGAGCCGCCCATGATGACCACATCGCCGCTCTCGATCGCAATGTCGGTGCCGGTGCCGATGGCAAAGCCGACATTGGCTTGGGCCAAGGCCGGGGCGTCGTTGATGCCGTCGCCGACCATCCCGACCGCTTCGCCATTAGCCTGTAAAGCCTTGATCTCCGCTGCTTTGTCTTGGGGCAGCACCTGAGCGCGCACCTCGTCGATGCCGGCCATCTCGGCGACCGCCTTGGCGGTGGTCTCATTATCGCCCGTCACCATCAGCACCTTGACGCCCAGGGAGCGCAGTTTGGCGACGGCTTCCTTGGAATCGGCCTTGATCGGGTCGGCCACCGACAGCAATCCCACCGCGACCCGGTTCGCCGCCAGCAGGACGGGCGTCTGGCCTCGTCCCGCAAGTGCCTCTAGCCGCCCCCTAAAAGGACCGATATTGACGTTCTGCTGATTCATTAGCGCCAAATTCCCGAGCAGCACCGCCCGATTCTCGATGAGGCCGGACACGCCGTGCCCCGCCACGGCGGCGAAGCCGGTCGCGGGAAGCAAGGTGAGCTCCCGCTCTTCGGCGCCAGCGAGAATCGCCGCTGCCAGCGGATGCTCGGAGCCCGCCTCCAGACTGGCCGCCCACTGCAATACCTTCTCTTCGCTCCAGCCCTCGGCGGCCTCGATGCTCGCCAGTCGCGGCCGGCCCTCGGTGACGGTGCCGGTCTTGTCCAGCACGACGGTGGCAAGAAAGCCAGCGCTCTGAAGGGCGTCCCCGTTGCGGATCAGAATGCCGCTCTGGGCCGCCCGACCCACCGCCATCATAATGGATATCGGCGTCGCCAGCCCAAGCGCACAGGGGCAGGCGATGACCAGAACGGTCATGGCGGTGACGAACGCGTAGCCCAGGGCGGGTGCCGGCCCAACCATCCACCAGGCCAGGAAAGTGAGCAGCGCGAGCGTGACCACCACCGGCACGAATACCGCCGAAATCCGGTCCGCGAGCCGAGCAATCTCAGGTTTGCTGGCTTGGGCACGCCGCACGCTGGCGATAATCTGTGCCAGCACGGTGTCCCGGCCGATGCGGATGGCCCTGAAGAGGAGGGTGCCCGATTGGTTGAGCGTGCCGCAGACCACTTCGTCGCCTACGATCTTTTCGATAGGTATGGGTTCGCCGGTCAGCATGGATTCGTCCACGGCGGAATGGCCTTCGACGACCACGCCGTCCACGGGGATTTTTTCGCCGGGCCGGACCCGCAGGATGTCGCCCAGGCCGACCTCGGCGATGGGAATGTCGATTTCCCGTCCATCCCGCACCACCCGTGCCGTGCGGGGCTGCAGCCCGATCAGGGCGCGGATCGCCGAGGACGTGCGGCCGCGGGCGCGCAGTTCGAGCGCCCCGCCCAGGTTGATGAAGGCCAGGATGACGGCCGCCGCCTCGAAATAGGCGTGACGGGCCAGAAGCGGCAGGCTGCCCGAAAAGAGGATCGCCACCGTCGAATAAAACCAGGCCGCCCCGGTGCCCAAGGCGATGAGGGTATCCATGTTGGCTTGCCGGTGCTTCCAGCTCTTGAGGGCGCCTCGGAAGAAATGCCCGCCCGAATACCAGAGCACGTATAAGGTCGCGAGCGAAATCAGGGCCCAGATTCCGCCGCCGGTCGGCGCATCAAGCGTGGGCAGCAATCCGAGTTGCTCGCCTAGCATGAGGAATACTCCTAACGCCGCCGCCCCCCCGGCTTTGCCCAGCAAGGTTCGGTAGCGCTGCATCTCCAGAGCCTCCTGGCCGTCCGGCTCATCCAAGGTTTCCATGACCGCCGCGTCGTAACCCGCTTTCTGCACGCTTTTGCGGAGAATTTCCGGGCTCGCGGCGCCGCGCACGAAAGCGGAGTGATCGGCGAAATTGACGTCCGCCGCTTCGACGCCGGGGGTCGAGCGCAAGGCGGTCTCCACGGCGGACACGCAGCCCGCGCAGCGCATGCCGGCAATGGAGAGGCGAATGAGTTTGGATTCGGGCTGAGCGAGCGACGACATAGGCGATTGCTCCGGATCGAGAAGATAGCGAGAGCCCTTGGCACGCCGCGGAGAATGAGCCCACCGCAGAAGCGCTTCGGAATGGCCGGGGCGCTTAATATACCAAACTGGCAGTTCCGACCGGCGTTGGCGGCGGAAAGTTCAAGCTCTGTGATTGACAAGACACCGTGTGGGTGTTAGGTAACCGGGGCGTTCCAGAAGGTTCACGAAAATATTGCGGAATCAGCATGTTTTCGGCTTCTGCCATCGTGCCGGCGTTTTGCTTTGCTAGAAATTTGAAGCGTCCCGTTACCTTGACGTTGCTTCGTAAGTATTCGTATGCCTCACAGTAAGGAAACTTGTTATAAGACCCGACGGAAGAGAAGTTTTTATCCGGCAGGCGGAGATATTCCAGGATTCCAGCCTTTTCAACGCTTCCACAGGGCTCTTGTCTGGTTTCCCGCCTGATGGTTTTTAGAGCGGAGGATTACTCCGCGTGACTGTCGTTTTAAGACCATGCCGATTAGGGCGCCGCCGATTTACCCTGCGCTTCGGGTCAACATCTTTCCGCCGGTTCCGAATAATCCATTGGACGTCGGATTTCCAAGTCGCTGAAGAATTAACATACCCAATCGTCATCACCTAACAACTACCCAGGGAGGGGACGATATGATTTCGGATCACAGTCGTAGCGGATGTTTCGAGAACCGAGACCCGGTCAATGCCGTCCAGGCCAGCTGCATCAGCCAGGCAGCCTCTTTTTGTCCAATTAATGAGATACAGTGGGCCATCGGCTCCACCATCACGGAGAAGAAAAAGCCCTGTACCGTCGCGCTCATCGATCCAAGGCCGCTCACGCGGATTTCCATTGCCCGGCTGCTGTCGGGCACTTCAACGGCAAACCGCCGTTCCGAAGACTTCACGATCTGGCCCCTTGCGAGTCTCGAAAAGTTCTTTACGGCCCATCCTCCTGACAGGCTCCAAGTGGCCTCGATTGTCGTTAATTTGGGTGCCTTGTGTCCCCGCGATGAGAAGGTGCAGGCGGACTGTGCGCGCTTGCTAAGTGAATTGCCTGAGATTCCAGCGATTCTGCTGTCCGATTGCATCAACTCCAGCCACATTCTCCAGACCCTTCGGGGCGGAGTACGAGGGTATATCCCGTCAGTCCTGGAGTCCTCGATGGTGATGCAGGCCATACGTCTGGTGCTAGCCGGGGGCGTATTCATCCCCCCTCAGGTGCTGGCGGAAGAAGGTACCCCCCTATCGTTGGAGTCCGAAAGCGAAGACGGCCCGCGCCCGCGAGCTTGCGGTTTCACCCCCCGCCAGACGGAAGTCTTCGATCTGCTCAGGCAGGGCAAGTCGAACAAGCTGATCGCCTACGAACTCCGGATGCAGGAAAGCACGGTTAAGGTCCACGTGCGCCAGATCATGCGCAAGCTCAAGGCCATCAACCGGACCCATGCCGTATTCCTGGCGAACAGCATGGTGGCCGGCGGCCCCGGCTAGGATTGCACCCGGCCGGGGAACCAGGGATCGGGGAGATAGCCGCCAATCGGCTCTTCCTTTGGAGGGAGGGCGGCCGGACGATCATCGAGTGTTTTGGCTGGCATCTCCGAATGCCTGGCGCTATCAGCTCGCCAGACAGGATCTCGTAGTTGTGCGGGTGCCAATATTTCCGTTCGCTTTGAGGGAGAGCGTCGAATAGGCGCTCGGAAATGATGTATTCGATGCGATCGGTTCGCGGCTTCGGTGTTGCCGTCGAACAGGGCGCATTGGGCGAATTCTTCGTTGACTTGCCGGCAGACGTAAAGCCAAATCACACGGCGGCGAAGCTCTCGGCGAAATTCGAAAAAAGGGGGGTGGATGCGCGCCCAACGGGTGTACGACGAAAGCCATCGCGGAAATTTTCGAGGTGCCCCCATCCGAACACGATCTACCGCTTGGGGAGCCACACCCCGCCGGGTGGAAGTAAAGCGCTCTGCCCGGCAAGGCACGCTGTAGACTCGAGAAAATCGGCACCTTACTGGCGTAAGGACTCGACATCCAGCGAAGGTTTTCAGGCGATTAATTTCGTAGGTGTTCTTGTGGGCCTGGATGGGTCAAGGCGGTCTGATGGTCGGATATAAGTTTGCTTACCGCCGTGACCCATACAGTCAAATGAAAAGACCGTTTCTTGAGCAAGGCTAGAAGGTCATCTCCTTGCCCTCTGTATAACTACATAGCTACGAGCTTCTCAATGCCGAAGATTGGTGAATTTACTTGAAGATCGCCAATATTTCCTTACCTACTGCCGTGCACAGGGATTGCTTCTGGCATTCAACTCAGCGACGTTCGGAATCCCGTCACCATCAACATCTAGCCTCGCTGGGAGAGGATTGCCAGACATATCATGCGGATGAGTCTCGCTCTCTAGTGGGTTAAGGCAGGCGGCGTTCGTTACCTCGAAGGCATCGGGCAGATCATCGTCATCCGTGTCGGCCTTGAGTGGATTGGTGAGCCATACCCTCGCCTCGTCCTCGTTTTTGACTCCATCGTCATCCGAATCGAGCCCGCGTGGCACCAACTGGTATTGCCATGATTCTCCTTGGAACGGGATTCCCGAAGAGTCCAGGATTTCCCCAGCATCAAGCTTGACGTTAGCGAGCGCCGCGTTACCGGGATCACGATAGCCGGTGAACGTATAAGGGCCGGCTCCGCTTCCGATAACCTGAGTGGCGGGCGAGCCATTCACCGTAAGGTCGCTAGCCTTGACTCCCGTGACCTCTTTACTGAAGGTGACACTGATCGACGGTAATTCGGTAATAAACTGAAATAAGCGGAAAGGTGTTTGATATATCACTTGAGGCTGCCCGGCCTGGGACTGGGCTGCCTCGGGGACCGCAGGTTGAGTCGTTTGAGCGGTTGCCGGCGCAATGACCGCATCAATGGCCCGCGCCAAAAGCGTGGACTTGGGAGTCAGCTGGGCTGATCCGGAGGGGCCGGCCAGATATTGCTGCGACACGATATTGGCAAAGGCGTGCCATCGCCAAAAAATGGGATCTCTCGGGGCATAGCTCGTGGTGTTCATGTCGCCGCCCACGCGCTGATGAATGCTGTCGTGATAGGGCCGGGTGAGTGCGCATCCCAAGTGTCTTCGAGTCAGAAAGTCGAAGAGCGCCTTCTGGCCTCCGACGGTGTCGCAAGGCATCGAAGTTTTGCTGCGTGTTGAAGTACCTCCCGTAGTGGTGAACCACGTAGGTTTGGGATACGGCGTATAGGTTGAGTTTCTGGGCGAATGATTGACATCGACTCCTGTCGGGAGTTGTGTGCGTGTATCCCAAGTCACTATTGAGGGATAGCCAAACTCGGCGCGCCAGGAGTTGAAGCGAGAGAGGAATTGATTGTGAAAGTCGAAGAAGAGCGTGCCGTCATAGCTGGTGCTACTCGGATTGTTATTGGCATGCCAGAGCATGTGCTCGTTCATGACCCGGGTCATGGTTGATGTCGACGATAACCGGTGATTTAGGTTGGCGTAAAAATCCTCGGCCTGAAAGCTAATACTGGTATTGTTGCGTTCGACGGCAATGGTATTCTGAGCTGTACACTGATCGGCTCCCGCCGTTACCGTTACCGACACCGCCCTGTTTACGGGACCTCCATTTGAGGGATATATCTGGCTCGAATCCGGTTTCCAGTAAAAGGAAAGAGTGGACCTTTGAAAATCCGCCGGGGCCATCGGAGTCACGCTCCAATTATATTGTGTAGATTCACTATAATCCTTAATGATGTTTCCACTGACAGCCCATTGATAGGTAACCGGGGTTCCACCGCCGGTCACGGTAGCGGCGAGAGTGGCCTGCTCACCGACATTCATGGTCGGCGATCCCCCGCTAATACTGGCAGTGCAGGCTGCACCGGCGGGAGTAAGATCGAACAACAAAATAATACCCACGGAATATTTCCATATTCTAGTTTGATCTGCCATACGTCAACCTTCCTTGGCCACGAAGTAGAAAATGCTTTTGCCGGCGTAAAACCCCGGCGTTATGGCGTTATATGCCAAATCTGCCGGCATAATGGCTTATGCGGCTCACATATAATAATTTTGTGTAGATACTTTCCAAGCTAATGCCCCTTATGGCCTGAATCAGTTTCTGGTTAATCTGAAGCTTCTGCAATAGGGGAATTCCGCTCTTACTCTTCGTGTTACCCGTTACTCAATACGGGTTTTCCGCCATGCCCTTTTCCAGCCGCGCCTTCGGTCTCTTATCGGAACCCGTGTGCGCCAAAACTTGACATCATGTATTAATAAATTTTCATGATTTGGCGGATGCCTGTTCTTGTAGCCCGCTCAATTAACGCCAATTTAGAGTTCCACGGGTGAATCAATTGGTTGCATAAACGTAACGTAAGTATCTTGTCAATCTTCGTAGCCAAAATAGGCTTGTGGCCTGCCTTGGGATTTATTGTCTCAAAATCGTATTATGAATCGTTGAGCGATAATGTTTTGTAGCAATCTTCAAGGGTAAATAATGCTTTGTTTCCGCCAATGGAGTAGACGCGGTATATAATTTCATTAAATCTGTTCACAACGTTTGGATTTAATTCCTGCGAACAGGTGAGGCCTTAAAAAATTCTATGTAGAAATACCTATTCCGTACTCTGCTTGCTTGTCTATAAAGTTATTCACTGATTTTTATGGGTGTTTACAAAATAAATTATTTCTAAGATGGCTAGATGGGCACTAGTATTTGTAATCGTTGAGTATAAGTCAGTTGAATAAGATGAAGTGAAATCCGCCACCGGTAATTCTTCTCACGTGTGAGTGATAAGATTTGTACTCGCTGTCTAGCATTAAGGAATTTTCATGGATAGGAATGATGAAAACGGGAAGTGGCCCTCGTGCATATACTGTGTATGCAGTTACTTATTCTTAGACGCCATTCGTCTATGAAGGACGGGCACTCACTTAGCGAGAGGTTGCCCACACTAACTTGTTGCCGGCTCGGCAAGAGAAAGACATGGACTCAGCCCAATGGAGGAGCAGGGCTAGTCATACACGGGCGACCAGCTTTCTATCAGTATGGATTAACGAACGATATAGGCCCATTCACCACATTGAGGCCAGTAAGATCTGCGAAAATGGCGCTCGTTAAAGCGGCCCGGATCGATTGTCCATTTACTCGCAGATACTGGAAAATCTGAGACATCCGGTTAAGTGGCTCAGAGGCTCGGATTACGTGTAAACAAAAGTCATCCACTAAGATGGAACAGAGACATCATTAAGCTTGAGGTTTCATTCCGCATTTCGGTATTTGAATGCCTGAAGGAGAGAGGCTCTAAGCACAGGGAAGTGAACGTGAAAGCACATCGAAGCGAAGCGAAGTCTCATGCTCTGATACATGCCCTGCCTGTAGGCATATTCCAGGCAAACGCCCTAG
>CADDYU010000047.1 GCA_902810705.1 Methylococcaceae bacterium | reverse complement strand
TTGGGAACGTCCGCAAGATTCATCACAAAAAACCGTGGGTTCTCGCCCTTTGCGCTATGCTCGGCTTTGGCCATCACCCGGCGGGGGCGTTTCGATTCCGCCACCCCGGCTATCGTCAAATTTCCGGATTAGCCCAAGCTCAGGCTCCGGCGGCACCTTGCCTGTGTTCGAGCTGCCGGGCGAGCAATCATGAGCCCTGCCGGATCGTCGTTTTCCCGGTAAACTGCCCCCTTTCCCCGAACAACGATCTGTCAGCAATGGAAGACGAGCAACTTTTGAGATACAGCCGGCAAATTCTTTTGCCGCAGATGGACCTCGAGGGCCAGGAAAAGCTCCTGAATTCCAGGGCCCTCATTATTGGGCTGGGTGGGCTCGGCTCGCCCGCCGCGATGTACCTGGCCGCGGCGGGCGTTGGCACGTTGGTGCTGAACGACTTCGATACCGTCGACTTGTCCAATCTGCAACGCCAGATCGCCCACGGCACCGACAATTTGGGAGAATCGAAAACCGCTTCGGCCGCCAAAAGGCTGGCGAGCCTCAATCCGGAAGTCCGGATCGCTACCATCGACCAGTTTTTGGAAGGCCGGGCGCTGGAGCAAGCCGTCAGCGACGCCGACGTGGTGCTGGACTGCTCGGACAATTTCGCCACCCGCTTCGCCATCAACGCCGCCTGCGTCAGGGTCCGAAAACCCCTGGTCTCGGGCGCCGCCATCCGGTTCGAGGGGCAGCTGACGGTATTCAGCCTGGATCGGCCTGACAGTCCCTGTTACAACTGCCTTTATCCGAATCGCGGCGAACTGGCCGAAAGCTGCTCGCGGACCGGCGTGATCGCGCCCCTGCCGGGCATTATCGGCAGCATGCAGGCGTTGGAGGCCATTAAGCTCCTGGCGGGGATCGGCCATCCCCTGGCCGGACGCCTGTTGCTGCTCGATGCCTTGAGCATGGAATGGCACCAGATGGCGCTCCGGAAAAACCCCCGGTGCCCGACTTGCGGAAGTCTTTAAGGGATCGCCGACGCGAAATCCGGCTCGAAGAGGTCCCTTGACTGTTTTAGAGCCCTAGAGTGTTCGTGCCATTATCAAAGCATCCTCGCGGCCGTTCCGGGCCGGATAATAATCCTTGCGGGTGCCGATCTCGTTGAAGCCCATCTGCTGGTAAAGCTTGATCGCTCTTCGATTGGATGGCCGCACCTCCAGAAACATGCTGTCGGCACGATAGCTCTTGGCGATCTCCATGAGCTTTTCGAGCATGATTCGCCCGTAACCGTTGCCCTGAATGTGCGGGGCCACGCAGAGATTGAGGACGTGGGACTCGCCCGCCCCGACCGAGCAAATGCCGTAAGCCACGATCTGGCCCGCCTTTTCGCCGATCCAGCAGCAGTAGCCCACGTTGAAGCAATCGCGAAACGTGGCCGGCTCCCATGGAAATTCGTAGGCCGCCTGTTCGATGGCGGCCACGCTCTTGAGATCGGCTCGCCGCATGGGGCGCAAGACCAGTTCGGCTGTTTCCACTAGGCTAGGAAAGTGCTTGTAGTAGAACTCGGTTTCGGGGTCGTAGTTGATCCACCGTCTGATGTAATCGAACAGTTCCGACATGTTTCCCGTCGTTGCTTATTGTTCTTCGTTATCGATGTTGTTGATTAAAGATCCGCCGCGCCAACTTCAAATCCTCCCACGCCCGGCGCTTCTCGGTTAAGGACCGCAGAAGGTAGGCGGGATGATAGGTCACCACCAGCGGAATATGCTCGTAATCGTGGACCTGGCCTCGTAGTTTACCGATGGGCGTCGCGGTTTTTAACAGATTTTGCGCGGCGATGCGGCCAACGGCAATGATGATCCTGGGCCGAACCAAGGCAAGCTGAGCTTTCAAATAAGCCTCGCAAGCGGCCGCCTCCTCGGGGGCGGGATCGCGGTTTTTGGGTGGACGGCACTTGAGCACGTTGGCGATGTAGGCATCTTCCCGCTTGAGGCCGATTGCCCGGATCATCTCGTTGAGCAGCTGCCCCGCCCGGCCGACGAATGGCTCGCCCTGTAGGTCCTCCTGCTCGCCGGGCGCCTCGCCGATGAACATCCACTCCGCCCTCCAGTTGCCCACGCCGAATACGGTCTGGGTTCGGCCCCTATGCAAGGGGCAGGCGGTGCAGGCGGCCACTGTGGCTTCAAGTTCGTCCCACCCCCAAGGACAGGCGAGAGGATCGCTGTCTGGAGGCATGCTGGTTCTCTCCGACGCAGGTCTAGGAAGGGCTGAGTCTTTCGCTGCCACGAACGTTGGCGCAAAGGGCGCCGGAACTCTCGGCACCCAGACGCTGATCCCCATCCGCTGCAAACTCGCCAGTCGGCGATCCATAGCCATAAGTTAAACGTTAAAGGCGAGCGACCCGCAAGCCGTCCTCATGCTTCTAATTTAGACATCGCCAGCCACCTGGGGGTGCATGCGCTGGCGCGAGATCAGGAGCTTGTTGACGGCATTGATGTACGCCTTGGCCGAGGCGATGACGATGTCGGTATCGGCGCCCTGGCCATTCACGATCCGCCCGCCTTTTTCCAGCCGCACGGTTACCTCGCCCTGCGCGTCGGTGCCGGTCGTGATGCTGTTGACCGAATACAGCAAAAGGTGAGCCTGAGTACCCACCACCGACTCGATCGCCTTGAGGCTGGCATCCACCACGCCGCCGCCCTGCGCCGTGCCGATCACTTCTTCGTTTTCGATTTTCAGGATCACTCGGGCGCTAGGCATTTCACCCGTTTCGGCGCAGACCTTGAGGGACACCAACTTGACCCGCTCGTCCTCCGCCTCGGCTCCGGCTTCGGTGATCAAAGCCTGGAGGTCCTCGTCGAAAATCTCATGCTTCTTGTCGGCCAAATCCTTGAAGCGCTGAAAGGCGTCGTTCAATTCGGCCTCCGAGGCGAACTCGATGCCCAGCTCCTGCATCCGCGTCTTGAAGGCGTTGCGCCCGGAATGCTTGCCGAGGACCATGCGGTTGGCGGTCCAGCCCACGTCCTCGGCGCGCATGATTTCGTAGGTCTCCCGATGCTTGAGCACACCGTCCTGGTGAATGCCGGATTCATGGGCGAAGGCATTGGCGCCTACGATGGCCTTGTTGGGCTGAACCGGGAAGCCGGTAATGTTCGACACCAGCTTGGAACAGGCGACGATTTCGCGGGTATCGATGTCGATGTGGCAGGGAAACACGTCCTTGCGGGTCCTCACCGCCATGACGATTTCCTCCAACGCCGCGTTGCCGGCCCGCTCGCCCAGGCCGTTGATCGTGCACTCCACCTGCCTTGCGCCGTTCAGCACCGCAGACAGGGAATTGGCGACCGCCAGGCCAAGATCGTTGTGGCAATGCACGGAGAAGATCGCCCGGTCGGCATTGGGAATGCGCTCCCGCAGGCGGCGGATGGTGGCGCCGAATGACTCCGGAAGACTGTAGCCCACCGTGTCGGGAATGTTCAGAGTGGTGGCGCCGGCCTCGATGACCGCTGCCAGGATGCGGCAGAGGAAATCCTCGTCCGAGCGGCCCGCGTCTTCCGGTGAGAACTCCACGTCATCGGTGTATTTGCGGGCCCGAGTCACGGCCCTGACGGCGTGTTCGATCACCTGTTCCGGTGTCATGCGCAGCTTCCGCTGCATGTGGATGGGCGAGGTGGCGATGAAGGTGTGAATGCGGGCCTGCCGAGCCTCCTTCAGTGCCTCGCCGGCCCGGTCGATGTCCCGGTCCAGGGCCCGGGCGAGGCCGCACACCACGCTGTCCTTGATGGCTCGAGCCACCGCCTGTACCCCCTCGAAGTCGCCGGGGCTCGCGGCCGGAAATCCCGCCTCAATGATATCCACCTTCATCCGCTCCAGCGCCCGTGCGATTCGCACCTTTTCGTCGCGGGTCATGGAAGCTCCGGGACTTTGCTCGCCGTCCCTCAAGGTCGTATCGAAAATGAAAAGTTTGTCGCTCATAAGGTATCCCGTGATCTGGCAGCGCCCTGGGAGGGGCAAAAATCTAATCGTCTTATTAGTTTATGGTGAGGTGTGGATAACTGCCCCTCAGGGCAGGAGGGGACGAGCCAGAAACGGGAAAATCTCGAGTGCGGCGGCAGGTCCTGTGCTATTGCCAAGCGGATGAGATCTTTTGAAAGGCAAAGCAGCGATTCTTAGCATAGGAGAAGCAAAGCAATTCCTGAACCCAATATATAATTCATCCCCATTTCGCACAAGCCGCCGCGCCAAGCCGGCACGCCTTTGAGATATGGCCAAGAGATCGCGGTTGGTCTTTTTATTTATACAATTCCCGTTTGCCACGGAGAGTTCTCAACGACAGAAATCCATCTGCGAGAAAATCACGCCCGCCGCTCGCTCCTCATCTTCTTCCGCCGCACCAAGGTAAAAACCGGACCGGAAACGGCGTAGGTGGTGAACATCAGGAACAGCATCAAGGGCGGATTGGTGAAGATTAGGGCGAACACCAGCATGATGAGAATCGCCCACAGGAATGGCACCCGCCCGCGCAGATCGATGTCCTTGAAGCTGTAATACCGGAAATTGCTCACCATCAGCAGCCCCGTGGCGGTGGCGAGGCTCAGGGCAATGTAGCGCATCGGTTCCACGCCGATGCCATGGTGCTCGCAGAACCAGATGAAGCCCGCCAGGATGGCAGCAGCCGAGGGGCTCGGTAGCCCTTGAAAGTAGCGCTTGTCGGCGGTGGCGATCTGCGTGTTGAAGCGCGCCAGCCGCAGGGCGGCACCGGCGGTATGCACGAAGGCCGCGACCCAGCCGAACTTGCCGAGACCCGCCAGGGCCCAGACGTACATGACCAAGGCCGGCGCCGCGCCGAACGAGATCATGTCCGCCATGCTGTCGTATTCGGCGCCGAAGGCGCTCTGGGTATTGGTCAGCCGGGCGACGCGGCCGTCCAGCCCGTCCAGGATCATGGCGATGAAGATGGCCACCGCAGCCAGCTCGTAACGGTGGTTCATGGCCGCCGTCACGGCGTAAAAACCGGCGAACAGAGCCGCCGTGGTGAAAAGATTCGGCAAGAGATAAATGCCGCGCCTACGTTTCAGAGGAAAGGGTTGCTGTTCCATCGTTTATCCGGACACGGAGCCAAGCGGCTCCCGCCTCACAGGTTTGGCCGAATGGGCCGGGGAGCGGTCTTGCCCTCCTCGTCCTTTAAGTCATTAAAAACAAGAAAGGGTGGACATGGCCCACCCTTTCGGGATCTGGATAGTGGCCCGACCCGTGATTAGTTCTTGCTCTTATCCACAATTTTATTGGCCTTGATCCAGGGCATCATATCGCGAAGCTTCTCGCCCACCTGCTCGATGGGGTGCTCGCGCCCGAGCCGCCGCTTGGCCTTCAGGGTCGCGGCGCCAGCCTGGTTTTCCAGGATGAATTCGCGGGCGAATTCGCCGGTCTGAATCTCCCGCAGAATCTTTTTCATCTCCCGCTTGGTATCCTCGGTGACGATACGGGGCCCTCGGGTCAAATCGCCGTACTCGGCGGTGTTGGAGATGGAGTAGCGCATGTTGGCGATGCCGCCTTCGTACATCAGATCAACGATCAGCTTGA
The DNA here is from genome assembly GCA_902810705.1 of Methylococcaceae bacterium. Taxonomy (GTDB): domain Bacteria; phylum Pseudomonadota; class Gammaproteobacteria; order Methylococcales; family Methylococcaceae; genus CADDYU01. Next base: position 23,466 of record CADDYU010000047.1, on the reverse strand, counting down.
GCTCGTGCAGGCACTCGAAGTAGGCCATCTCCGGCGCGTAGCCGGCTTCCACCAGGGTTTCGAACCCGGCCTGCACCAGGGCCGTCGCGCCGCCGCAGAGCACCGCCTGCTCGCCGAACAAATCGGTTTCGGTTTCTTCCCGGAAGGTGGTTTCGATGATACCGGCCCGGCCGCCGCCGTTCGCCGACGCATAGGAGAGGGCGATTTCCTTGGCCAGGCCGGAGGCATCCCGGAACACCGCGATGAGGGACGGCACGCCGCCGCCCTGGGTGTAGGTCGAGCGCACCAGATGGCCGGGACCCTTGGGAGCCACCATGATGACATCGAGGTCGGCGCGCGGCTGGATCTGCTCGAAGTGGATATTGAAGCCGTGCGCGAACGCCAGCGCGGCGCCCTGTTTGATGTTCGGCTCGATCTGCTCGGCATAGAGCTTGGCTTGGTGCTCGTCCGGCGCCAACACCATGACCACGTCGGCCTGTTTTACCGCCTCGGCGATCGGCGCCACCTCGAGGCCGGCATTCTGGGCCTTGATCGCCGACGCGGAACCCGGTCGCAAGGCGACGACGACGGAGACGCCGGAATCCTTGAGATTGTTGGCATGGGCATGGCCCTGCGAACCATAGCCGACGATGGCGACTTTTTTACCGCGGATGACGGAAAGATCGGCGTCTTTGTCGTAATAGACCTGCATGTGATTCCTCAATATCGTATTTTAAGTCAATGTCTAGGGGCGCCCGAAATTTTAAACGTGCAGCCCGCGTTCGCCCCGCAGTATCCCCGTAGTGCCGGAACGAACCACTTCGATGATCGCATCTGTGGGCAGCGTCTGCACAAACGCGTCCAGCTTGGATTTTTCCCCGGTCACTTCGATCACGTAGCTGCTCGGGGTCACGTCGATGATCTTGCCCCGGAAGATGTCCGCCAGGCGCACGATCTCCTCGCGGGCGCCATCCAGGGCCCGGACCTTGATCAGCATCAGCTCGCGTTCGATGTGCGAGGATTCGGAAATGTCGATCAGCTTCACCACGTCGATCAGCTTGTTGAGCTGCTTGGTGATCTGCTCGATGATCTCGTCGCTGCCCGAAGTCACCACCGTCATGCGCGACAGCGAGGCATCTTCCGTCGGCGCGACGGTGAGGGACTCGATGTTATAGCCGCGCGCGGAAAAGAGACCCGCCACCCGCGACAGCGCGCCCGATTCGTTCTCGATCAGGATGGAGATGATGTGACGCATCAGGCCAACTCCCTCTCGGCGGCCACGCCGGGGGCCAGCCGCATCTCGTGGTGAGCCTTGCCGGCCTCGATCATCGGATACACATTTTCGGTGGGATCGGTCTGGAAATCCAGGAACACGGTGCGGTCCTTCAGCCTCAATGCCTCTTCAAGCGCCGGACGCACCTCAGCGGGCTTCTCGATGCGCAGGCCAACATGGCCGTAAGCTTCGGCCAACTTCACGAAGTCCGGAATGGTTTCCAGGTAGGAGTGCGAATAGCGGCTTTCGTAGCTGAACTCCTGCCACTGCCGGACCATGCCCATGTAGCCGTTGTTCAGATTCACGATCTTGATGGGGGTCCTATATTGCAGGGCCGTCGCCAATTCCTGTATGCACATCTGGATGCTGGCCTCGCCGGTGATGCAGGCCACCTCGGCCTCCGGATGCGCCAGCTTCACGCCGATCGCCGCCGGCAGTCCGAAGCCCATGGTGCCGAGCCCCCCCGAGTTGATCCAGCGGCGCGGGTAATCAAAGTGATAGAACTGCGCCGCCCACATCTGGTGCTGGCCCACGTCGGACGTGACATAGGCCTTGCCGCCGGTGGCCTCGTACAACTGCTCGACCACGAACTGCGGCTTGATGAGCGTGCTGTTGCGGTCGTAACGCAGGCACTCCATCGACCGCCAACGGTCTATCTGATCCCACCAGGCGGACAGGGCGTCCCGGTCTTGCTGCCTTTCGCTAGCGCGCAGCACCTCGATGAGATCGGCGAGAACGCCGCCTACCTCTCCCACGATGGGTATGTCGACCCGCACGGTCTTGGAGATGGAAGCGGGGTCGATATCGATATGGATGATCTTCGCTCCCGGGCAGAACTCCTTGATCTTGCCGGTGACCCGGTCGTCGAACCGGGCGCCCACGGCCAGCAGCACGTCGCAATCGTGCATGGCCATATTGGCCTCGTAGGTGCCGTGCATGCCCAGCATGCCCACGAACTGGCGGTCAGTGGCGGGATAGCCGCCCAAACCCATCAAGGTGTTGGTGATGGGGAAATTCAGCAGCCGGGTTAGTTCGGTGAGCTGCTCCGCGGCATTGCCGAGAATCACGCCGCCGCCGGAATAGATCATCGGCCGTCTGGCCGAGAGCAGCAGGTCCGCGGCTTTCTTGATTTGCCAGCGATGTCCCTTCAGATGAGGATTGTAGGAACGAATGGAAACGCTGCGGGGATATTCGTACGGGACCTTAATCCTAGGATCGGTGATGTCCTTGGGGATATCCACGAGCACGGGACCGGGCCGGCCGGTGGTGGCGATATAGAAGGCTTTCTTGATGGTTTCCGCCAGCTTGGTGACGTCCTTCACCAGGAAGTTGTGCTTGACGCAGGGCCGGGTGATGCCGACGATGTCCGCCTCCTGAAAGGCGTCGCTGCCGATGACCGGCAGGGGCACCTGGCCAGTCAGGACCACCAGCGGGATGGAATCCATGTAAGCCGTGGCGATGCCGGTGACGGCATTGGTGGCACCGGGGCCGGAGGTCACCAGCACCACGCCCGGCTTTCCCGTGGAGCGGGCATAGCCGTCCGCCGCGTGGGTCGCCCCCTGCTCATGGCGGACCAAAATATGCTTCACGTCATCCTGCTTGAAAAGGGCGTCGTAAATATGCAGCACCGCCCCTCCGGGATAGCCGAAAATATATTCAACCCCTTCGTCCTTAAGACATTGGACAACGATTTCAGCGCCGCTGAGATCCACGGTTCATCACCTTCAGAATTGTAAAAGTCAGGGCCTTGGAAACGCCCTATATCGCACAGTTAAATAGTTGTTGAAAATACTAAGAATACATTAGACCGTCAAGCTTCGGAGGTATTCGAACTTAGGCGCAAACGGAGGATAGAGCGCTTTTTAACTTCCTTTTGGGCGCTATGTAGCGTCTCTCGGCTTCGCCGCATCACTCCCCGGCAACTTTCGCTAGATCAGGTCGGGCGGATATCCCTAAGCGCCGGGAAAGCTTCCTTTAATCCTGCGAGCAAGTTGATCAAGGCGGCGGGGTCCACCGGCTTCACGAAGTGGTAATCGAACCCGGCCTCCTGCGACTTTTGTCTGTCCTTGTCCTGGCCCCAGCCCGTCAAGGCCACGAGGATCATGCGCTTGCCCCAGGGTTGCGCGCGGATACGGCGGCAAGCATCGTAACCGTTCAACTTCGGCATTCCGATATCCATTAATATCACGTCGGGGCGAAATGCCTGGGCCGCCTGAACCGCCTCCAGGCCATCGTAAGCGGTGCGTATATCGTGACCATTGAGTTGGAGCATCAGCGCAAGGCTCGCGGTGCCGTCCACGTTGTCGTCCACGACCAGGATGCGGTATTTGCCGGCATCCGCCGGTTCTCCCTCCGTGTCGCTAAGTTCGAGCTCCATCTCGGGCGTCTCGGCGACCGGCAGATACACGACAAATTCGCTGCCTCGGTTTAATCCTTCGCTGTGCGCCGTGATGCGGCCCCGGTGCAGTTTGACCAGGCCTTTAACCAAGGACAGGCCGATGCCGAGGCCGCCATGAGAACGATCGAGCGCCGATTCCACCTGTGAAAACATCTCGAAGACCCGCGGCAGGTGGTCGGCGGCGATCCCGATGCCGTTGTCCTTGACCGAAACGGCAATCTCGCCCCCGCGCTGCCTCGCCTCCAGATGAATGCGTCCGCCTTTCTCGCTGTACTTGGCGGCGTTGGTGAGCAGGTTCGAGAACACCTGCGCCAGCCGCATGGGATCGCCTTCGAGCCAGATCGACTGCGGCGGCAACTCGACGATGAATTCATGGCCGTTCGCGTCGATGAGGGGCCGGGCGGTCTCCGCCGCCTGCTCGAGCAATGTCGCCAGTTCGACGCGCTCCGAACACAGGATCAGCTTGCCGCAGGTGATTCGGCTAATGTCGAGCAAGTCGTCGAGCAGGCGGGCCATCTGTCCAATCTGGCGCTCGATAATCTCGCGGCTCGAGGCTATGTGCCGCTCATCCAGTCCTTGCTTGCCGAGTATCATGACCGCATTGCGAATCGGCCCGAGGGGATTGCGCAGCTCATGAGCCAGGGTGGCGATGAACTCGTCCTTCTTGCGGCTGGCTTCGATGAGCTTGTTTTCCAGAGCCTTACGCTCGGTGATGTCGCGAATGAGCCCGGTAAAGAAGCGGCGGTTATCCAGGTGTGTTTCCGTCACCCCCAGTTCCATGGCGAACTCGTTGCCGTCCCTGCGTCGGCCGCGAAGTTCCCGGCCAATGCCGATAATCTTCTTCTCGCCGATCTCGAGATACCTCGCCAGATACCCGTTGTGCTTGGTGCGATGCGGCTCGGGCATGAGCTCCGCGACATTGCGGCCGACGATCTCCGCGGCTGGGTAGCCGAACATGCGCTCGATCGCCGCGTTGACCGACTCGATCGTTCCGTGTTCGTCGATCGTGATGATGCCGTCTATGGCCGTTTCGACAATTGCCTTGAGTCTTGCCTCGCTCTCGCGCAGCGCCCGTTCGGAGGCCTTGCGCTCGGTGATGTCCCGGGCGAGGCAGGAAATGCCGACGACCTCGCCGTCCACCACCACGGGCGCGCCGGTGATGAAGAGGTCGCGCCGGGTACCGTCCCTGCGGATGACGGCCGATTCGATGTCGCGGCAATGGCGGCAGAACGCATCCCGAAAGGCGCTTTTGGCGGCGTCCCGCAGCTCCGGCACGCAGAGTTCCAGAAAATGACGCTGCTTCAACTCCTCCTGCGTGTAGCCGGAGAGCCGCTCAGCGGCGGGATTGGCGCTAATGAACCGGCCCTCGGCATCGAGCGAGAAGATCGCGTCGAGGCTGTAGACAAAGAGCGAGCGATAACGCTGTTCGCTCTCGCGTAGCCGGCACTCGGCCTGGTGCTTGTACAGCGCGATTTCGACGGCCGTGTGCAGTTCACGCTCTTCGAAGGGCTTGAGGAGATAGCCGAAGGGTTCGGTCAGTTTCGCGTGCTCGAGGGTGCTCGGCTCGGAATGCGCGGTCAAGAAAACAATCGGGATATTACCCTCAGCGCGGATTTGCCGGGCGGCGGCGATTCCGTCCATGGGCCCCTGCAGGCGGATATCCATGAGCACCAGGTCTGGCTTCAGGCTCAGCGCCAGGGTCACGGCCTCGTCGCCGCGGCCGGTGGTGGCGATCACTTTATAACCGAGCAGCGTCAGCTTTTCGGCCAGATCGGCGGCAACGATGGCTTCATCTTCGGCGACGAGGAGAGTGGGCGGGTTCATGTTGTTATTTGTTGATTGAGGGGGGCTTCGGAAGGGCGTGCGATCCAAGGCCGGAAAAAGGATGCGGAATTCGGCGCCCTGGCCTCGTCGAATTTTCAGCTGGCCCTGCAACTGCGCGGTGAGCATCCGCACCAGCCTCAAGCCAAGCGACGGGGATTCTCCCTCGTCGAAGCTGTCCGGAAGCCCCACGCCGTTGTCGCTGACGTTGAGATCCAGCTGCTTGCCGGCGGCATCCAGCCGCAACTCGACAAGGATTTCGCCCGCCCTGTTTCCAGGGAAGGCATGCTTAAGCGCATTGGTCACTAGTTCGTTGAGGATCAGCCCGCAGGGAATCGCCATATCAATGGTGAGCGGCAGCGGGGCGATGTTCTGCCGAAGCTGGATCCGCGTCGCGATGGCGCTGTAAGTGTGAAGTATGGGGCGTAATAGGCTCCGCGCATAGGCGGCCATGTCCACCTGCGCCAGATCAACCGACTGATAGAGCTTCTCGTGCACCAGGGCCATGGCGCGGATCCGGCCCTGCGTTTCCCGCAAGGGCGCCGCCAAGGGTTCCGGCAGGCTGGCGGCCTGGAGACTCAGAAGGCTGGACACCACCTGCATGTTGTTCTTGACCCGGTGATGGATTTCGCGCAGCAGCACCTCCTTTTCCTCGAGAGAGGCGGTGAGGCTGGCCGTGCGTTCGGCGACGCGCCGCTCGAGCTCCTCCTTGGCGCGCCACAGATCCTGCTCGGCCTGCTGGCGTTGCCGAATCTCGCTTTCCATGGCGAGATTGAGCGCCGAAAGCGCGCGGGTCTTGCGGAACAGATCCACGAAGACCGACACCTTGGATCTCAGAATGTCGGGGTTGATGGGTTTGGTGAGGTAATCGACCGCGCCGGCGCCATAGCCGCGGAGAATGTCGCGGTCCTCGTGAAAGTGAGCGGTGAGAAAGAGGATGGGCACGTGCCGGGTCTTCTTGCGCGCCTTGATCATCTCCGCCAGTTCCAAGCCGTTGATTTCGGGCATTTGGACGTCGAGGACGATGGCGGCGAAGTCATGATTGATGAGCGCCATCAGCGCCTCGTCAGCGCCGGTGGCGCGCACGAGACGGAGGTCCGGTGCCGCGAGGATCGTTTCGAGCGTATCCAGGTTCCGTATGTTGTCGTCCACGAGAAGGAGATTAGCCGGCTCATTCATGGCTGCTGCGGAGTTATTTGGGCGGGCGGAGATTTTTGTCCAAGATGGCGGAGAGGAGAATGAGATAAGCCAGCAGGCGGACCAAATAAAGTTCCGGATTGTGCTCGTTGTTTTCGTGCAAATGTTCCAACAGCACGCGGTTTCCGGCAAGCACGAAAAAGGCGATGGCGAACAGGAGGAACAGCCGGTCGCGGCTTTCCTTCCAGAATCTTAGAAAAATCAGGCCCGCGATGGCGAAGCCCATGGCGGCGGCGCCCCAGAGAAAGTCGATCATTAATTTTTTGAGCCTCGGTGAAAGTGAAAAGGGCCGCCTTATCTGACCTCAAAAATCATCCCGTAGAGCAGCAACGCCAAGGCCAGGATCGTGATGGAAGCCCGCCCGAGGGATAGATCGACGGCCGGGAAGATGATGCGGTCCATGAAGAGCAAGACGTTGTTGACCGCCAGGAGGCCGAAGCAGAGGCCGCTCCAAAAGAGGAATCGCGATCGGCGGCCATGCCGATAACCCCGCAGCAGCAACATCGAGCAGGTCAGCGCGGTTAGCGCGCAGAGCAGGTAAATGGCGCTGGCCATTATCATGGGTCGTCCTCTTTCCGTAATTTGAAGGCATTGGCAAAGTCCTGAAGGTCGCGGGAGCGGGAGTGAATCATATTGAGCAGGGTGACGGGACGTTCGCGGTCCAGTTCGGCAATGGCCTCGACCATCCGGTCCAATTCGGGGGAACGCGGCGCGTAGCGGAAACATCCCAATTCCGGGTTGGACACGACCAGCCCGGACGCTTCCAGCGAGGCGAGCACCTTTTGGGTGTTCTCCGGAGGGAGATAAAGCTGCCCCACGATATCGAGCATGGCCCATTCGTGTGGCGCATTGGTGCGCAGCAGCAACAGAATGCGCAGATGATCGGTCGACAAAAGGTAATTACGGATAAAGTCATGGATGTCCACGGGATGAAGTTTAATTCGCTTATGGTTTAGCGGTGCAGCCAGACCCTAAGCAGCGAAAGCAACTCCTCCGTGTTCACGGGCTTGGCGATATAGTCGCTCGCCCCGGCCTCGAGGCATTTCTCGCGGTCGCCCTTCATGGCCTTGGCGGTAAGGGCGAGAATCGGCAGGCTGCTGAATTTCGGCTCGCGGCGAATTTCGCGGATGGTTTCATAGCCGTCCATCTCCGGCATCATGATGTCCATGAGCACCACGCCAAGGTCGGGGGTGCTCCGGATGAGCTCGATCGCCTGCCGGCCATCGGTGGCGGACAGGACCTCCATCTCCTGATTCTCGAGGAGAGTGGCCAGCGCAAAGATATTGCGGGCGTCGTCGTCCACGATCAGCACCTTGCGGCCGTGCAGCGCCTCGTTGGAATTGTGCAGCCGCTCCAGCATCTTACGCTTGTTCTCAGGGAGATCGGCCACCACCCGATGCAAGAATAGGGCGGTTTCGTCAAAGAGCCGCTCCGGCGACTGCACGTCCTTGAGCACGATGCTTTTGGCGACGGTCCTGAGCTGTGTCTCCTCTTGCGAGGTCAGATCCTTGCCGGTGAAGACCACGACCGGCACGTCCTGCAGGGCAGGCTCGGCCTTCACCCGATCGAGCAGTTCGAAGCCGGTCATGTCGGGCAGCCTGAGGTCGAGCACCACGCAATCGATCGGCCGGTCGAGCAGGATCGTCAGGGCCTCGGCGCCGGTTGCCGCCGTGATGATCTCGATGTCCGTATGACCGAGCAGTTCGACGATGCCGGCCGCCTCGGTCTCGTTGTCCTCGATCACCAGCAACCGCTTGAGGTGGGGCGTGATGAACGCCTTGATCCGCTCGATGCATTCGGCCAACTCCTCGGTGGTGACCGGCTTGACCATGTAGGCGAAGGCGCCGTGGGCGAGACCGTGCCGGCGCTCTTCCTCCTGGGTGATGATCTGCACCGGGATATGGCGGGTCGCCGGATCGAGCTTGAGATTACTGAGCACCGTCCAGCCCAGCATGTCGGGCAGGAAGATATCGAGGGTGATGGCCGTGGGCCGGTGTTGCCGGGCCAAGGCCAACGCCGTTTGGCCGCTCATGGCGACGAGGGTCTTGAAGCCGCGGTCGCGGGCCAGCCCTTGCAGCACGCGGGCGTAATGCGGGTCGTCCTCGACGATGAGCAGCACGGCATCGTTCGGCTGCAGATCCTCGCGGTCGTCGGGAACGTATTCCTCGCGGACGCTGGACCGCATCGGCAGCGCGGCGAGAGACGCATGGATAGCCGGCGGCAGGTGATCGGAGCCGATTTGGAGCGTGGCCGGACCCGCGTAGGAGAGCGGCAGGTACAGGGTAAAGGTCGAGCCCTGGCCGGCCGCGCTGGACAAGCGAATTTCGCCGCCGAGCAGGGCCGCCAGCTCGCGCGAAATGGCGAGCCCGAGACCGGTGCCCCCGTATTTGCGGCTGGTGCCGGCATCGGCCTGCTGGAAGGCCTCGAAGATCAGCTTCTGCTTTTCCGGGGCGATGCCGATTCCGGTATCGGCGATGGAGAAGGCGACGACGGGCTGGGCGCGGGAGAGTACGGGATGGCCCGGGCTCCAGCCGTCTTGAGCGAGCTTCACGTGGATGGCGACCTGCCCCTGGGTGGTGAATTTGAAGGCGTTCGAGAGCAGGTTCTTCAGGATCTGCAACAGGCGCTTCGGATCGGTGGTCATGGCGCGCGGCAGCCGCGGATCGAAATCCAGCACGAACGGCAGGTTTTTGCTGTCGGCGATGTGCCGGAAATTGCGCTCCATCGAGTCGCGCAGGGCGGCGAAGCTGAACTCCTCGGCCTCGACGGTCACGGTGCCGGACTCGATCTTGGAGAGATCGAGAATATCGTTGATCAAGTTGAGCAAGTCGGAGCCGGCGGAATGGATGTTCTTGGCGAAGGTGACCTGCTTCTCGGTAAGATTGCCGCCCTGGTTCTCGGCAAGCTGCTGGCCGAGGATGAGGATCGAATTAAGCGGCGTGCGCAGTTCGTGGGACATGTTCGCGAGAAACTCGGACTTGTATTTCGAGGTGAGGGCGAGTTCGGCGGCCTTTTCCTCGAGTTCGCGCCGAGCCTGCTCGACCTCGATGTTCTTGCGCTCGACCTCGGCGTTCTGTTCGGCGAGCTGGCGCGCCTTGGTGCCGAGCTCCTCGTTGGTCTGCTGCAGCTCCCTCTGCTGGGACTGGAGCTCGATGGTGAGCTGCTGACTTTGCTTGAGCAGATCCTTGGTGCGCATCGTCGCCTCGATGGTGTTCAGGACGACGCCGATGGATTGCGTGAGCTGGTCGAGGAAGCTGAGATGGGTCGCCGTGAATGGATACAGCGAAGCCAGCTCGATCACCGCTTTGGTTTCCCCCTCGAAGAGCACCGGCAGGACGACGATGTTGGCCGGCTCGGCTTTCCCGAGGGAGGAGAGGATTTGCGCATAGCCGGGGGGCGTGGCGGTGAGCAGGATGCGCTGCTTCTCCCAGGCGCACTGCCCCACCAGCCCCTCGCCGACTCCAATGCGTTCCGGCTGCTCATTGGAGGTGGCGTAACCGGACAGCAAGCGAAGGGAGGATTCCGGGCCTTCCTCCATCTGATAGATCGCTCCCTGCTGCGCCTCAACCAGCGGCGCCAATTCGGAGAGGAGTATTTGACCTACGGTGACCAGATCGCGCTGCCCCTGGAGCATGCGGGTGAATTTGGCGAGATTGGTCTTCAGCCAGTCCTGCTCCTGATTGCGCTCGGTGGTGGCGCGGAGATTGTCGATCATCGTGTTGATGTTGTCCTTGAGCTCCGCGACCTCGCCGCGGGCCTCCACCGTAACCGAACGGGTCAGGTCGCCCTGCGTCACCGCCGTGGCCACCTCGGCGATGGCCCGCACCTGGGTGGTGAGATTGTTGGCGAGCAAGTTGACGTTGCCGGTGAGGTCCTTCCAGGTGCCGGCGGCGCCGGGAACGTTGGCCTGGCCGCCAAGACGGCCCTCGACGCCGACCTCGCGGGCGACGTTGGTCACCTGCTCGGCGAAAGTGGCGAGCGTGTCGGTCATGTTGTTGATGGTTTCCGCGAGCGCGGCGACCTCGCCCTTGGCCTGCACGGCGAGCTTTTGACGGAGATTGCCGTTGGCGACCGCGGTGACGACCTTCACGATGCCGCGCACCTGATCGGTGAGGTTCGAGGCCATGAAGTTGACCGAGTCGGTGAGGTCCTTCCAGGTGCCCGAGACGCCGCGGACATCCGCCTGACCCCCGAGCTTGCCCTCGGTGCCGACCTCGCGGGCGACGCGCGTCACCTCACCGGCGAAGGTGTTGAGCTGGTCCACCATGACGTTGATGGTGTTCTTGAGCTCGAGGATTTCGCCTTTCACATCCACCGTGATCTTCCGCGAGAGATCGCCGCGCGCGACGGCGGTGGTGACCTCGGCGATGTTGCGGACCTGGGCGGTGAGATTGGTGCCCATGGCGTTGACCGAATCGGTAGGTCCTTCCAGGTGCCGGCCACCCCCGGCACCACCGCCTGGCCCCCGAGCCGTCCTTCCGAACCGACCTCGCGGGCCACCCGGGTCACCTCCGAGGCGAACGAGCGGAGCTGCTCGACCATGGTGTTGATCGCCTCCTTGAGCTGCAGAATCTCGCCGCGCACGTCCACGGTGATCTTCTTGGAGAGATCCCCGTTGGCCACGGCGATGGTCACGTCCGCGATGTTGCGGACCTGCGCGGTCAGATTGCCGGCCATCTGGTTGACCGAATCGGTGAGATCCTTCCACACGCCCGAAACGCCCTTGACTTGCGCCTGGCCGCCGAGCTTGCCCTCGGTGCCGACCTCGCGGGCGACGCGCGTCACCTCCGACGTGAAGACCGAAAGCTGCTCGATCATGTTGTTCACGAGTTTCGCCGAGCGGAGAAACTCGCCCTCGAGCTGTTGGCCGTCCCGTTCCAGGGCCATGGACTGGCTGAGGTCGCCCTTGGCCACGGCACCGATGGCCCGCGTCACTTCGGTCGTGGGCCAGACCAGGTCATCCAGGAGGGTATTGATGTCGCTAATCTCGTCCGCCCAGGCGCCAGTGGCACTCGGGACCGAGATGCGCTGCGTGAGCTTTCCCTCCTTGCCGACCATGCGGCAGACGCGCGCGTTCTCCTGGACGCGCCGCTCATTGATCATTACGGCGGTGTTGAAGGCATCGGCGATCTTGCCATGCACGCCGGTCCATTCCGAGGGCAGGCGGTACGAGAAATCCCCGTCCCGCAAGGCGATCATCGCCGTGAGCACTTGGGACAATGGCTCATCCCGCTCAATCGCGGCAATGCCCTGGCCATCGCCGCCATGGTCGCGGGTCGTCAGGCCGGGCGAAAGGGAGGTAGGCGCGGTGGGCGAGACGACGGGGGATTCGGTGGGTTTCATGGGCAGTCCTAAATTGGGGTTGAAGGGCCTTCAGGAAAGCTTCCTTGGATAGACCGGCCGGCAAGCCGTCCCAAGCTCCCTGGAATATTCTGGCCCCCTCACGCCTTCCCGGCCGCCTTTCAAAAGGGCGCCGTGCCAAGCCAGCATTTCCCTCGAGAAGACCTTAAAAAAACTAAAGCTCCGCGCAGGATATGCTGCAAGAGAATCAATGTCTTTAGCAAACATTTACAGGTGCGGCTCGGCGCTCGCTGGCGTCATTTCGCGTAGCGCTCCCGCGATAGTCCGGCCGAGACGGTTGACGCAGTCGTTGAGCGCAGACACGATGCGGCCGTAATCATGGGTCGAGGCGGCGGCGCGGATTGAAGTCGTGCGGCTGATCAGGGTTTCGCTACCGCGGCGGATCGTCCATTGGGCCGTCAGCAGAGCCTGTCCGTCCGGCTCCACGTGGAATTCCAGAATACTTACCGCCACCCGGAAATCCGCGGCCGGCCCGCGCTCCGACGCCCCGGTCCATACCTGACGAGTCGGCGTCAGGGCTTCGATATCTCGGGCCAGTACCCGGGCGATGTTATCGTCCAGGCGTTCCGCCCAGCGGTGGCGATCGTCGATGCTGTAGGCATTTCCGCCCTTGGCCGTGACGATTTGGGGCCGGTCGAGATAATCCGGAACGCGGATCGGACCGACGGCAATGACAGGGCCTGGCTGCCTTCCGGCGCCATCGGAAAGGGCGTGGCGCTCGGGCTCCAGCATGAAGAATTCCGTCGGTGGACTTCTGCCCGCGCAGCCGCCCAGCAGCATGAGAATCGGCAGGAGCTCGCCTAGCCGGAAGCGCTTGAGTCGCGGGATCAATTTTTCCATGTCGAGACTTGATTAGCGGAAAAGACGGATACAGGGCCGATTTATTCTCGGCCCTCAGCGCTGCTGCCGCCATCGGTAGTGGATTTTGCCGTCGTCGCAGCGCCAGCCGGCCCGATTGCTGCCGTCCTCGCTTCCCACCGCTTGGCAATGGTGCTTCCGGACAAAGGCGTCCCACGCCTCGCCGCCTTCCGGAGCCGAGAACAGTAACACCCCAGCAACGATCAGAGCGGCCGCGAGGCTTCCGAATAGGAGGATGTCTAGCGGTTTCACGATGAAATATTCCTTAAGCCCCAAGTTCATGGCGCGAAGCGCAGAATGGCACGGGCGGGCTAGGGCGGCAAGCGCTCGGAGCCAAAATCCCCGGGTCATGGTCCAAACAAAGGTAATCCAGTGGCGCAGGTCTCGAGCGGGACGGCCTGGCCCCAATAGCTCCCTGATGGCCTGTGGTTTAACCTTTGATTCCGGCCGGTCGAGTCTAACGGCCGATACCCCTTAGAGGAACCTTGATGTCCGGAAAAGCTTTCGCTCAATGCCGGGACTATCTCCGGTGGGTGCTGCAAATCTTTAAACGGCCCGGCGGCCCGGAAGCCTTGCGGCGCCACCTCGATGCCGCCGATCAGGAGACGCGTCCTTTGAATGCTCCCTTGTACTGCGACGAATGTGGCTCCACCGACTTCGAACCTATTTCAACCCAACCCGAGCATGGCCGAGAGCGGGTCCTCAAGCTGCGCTGCCGAGCTTGCGGTCATCTCAATTCGTATTGAACGCTTGCGGGAACGATGCCCGCTTGGGCCTCGACAGGTCCTGATCGGCGCGCTCGCGTAGCGGCTTGCCCCCACTCGGAGCGGAAGACGCGCCGAATTATTCTTAAATCTAGTCTACGGTACCGGAAACCTCCTGGCCGGGCCGGAAACACCCGTTCCCGCCCCTCGTGCGCCATCCCGGCGAGACTCATCTTCGGAGTATTTCATGTTTTGGCTATGGATCGGGTTCACTCTCTTCGTCCTGTTCTTGCTGGTTTTGGATTTGACGGTATTTCACCGCCGGGCTCATGTCGTCAGGGTCCGGGAAGCCCTGGTCCTGAGTAGCGTCTGGATAGGGCTGGCGCTGCTTTTCAACGTCTTCATCTACTTTGCCTACGAATACCGCTGGCTGGGGATCGAGCCGTCGGCGGAGGCGCCGGACGGCCGCGCGGCGGCGGTGCTGTTCTTTACCGGCTACGTCCTGGAAAAGTCGCTGAGCGTGGACAATTTGTTCGTCATCGCCATGGTCTTTTCCTACTTTCGGGTCCCGCCCAAGTACCAGCACCGGGTGTTGTATTGGGGAATTCTCGGGGCCTTGCTCATGCGCGCCGCGATGATCTTCGCCGGAACCCTTCTGATCCGGCGTTTCCACTGGACCCTGTATGTCTTCGGCGCGTTTCTGATTTTCACCGCCATCCGCATGCTGCTGGCGCGCCACGAGCCCGATCCCGGCCACAATCCCCTCGTCAGGCTGGCGCGCCGGCTGTTCCCCGTCACCGAGGATTACGTGGGCGAGCACTTCGTCGTGCGCGTGGACGGCAGGCTGATGCTCACGCCCCTGGCGCTGGCGCTGATTCTGGTGGAGAGCAGCGATCTCATGTTCGCCGTGGATTCGATCCCGGCCATTTTCGCCATCACCGAGGATCCCTTTCTGGTTTACACCAGCAACGTCTTCGCCATTCTGGGACTGCGTTCGCTATACTTCGCCCTGGCCGGAATGATCGCGAAGTTTCACTATCTGAAGCTGTCGCTGGCCGTGCTCATGGCGCTGATCGGCGTGAAGATGCTGCTCAAGGACGTGCTGCACGCGGTCCCCAACGTCACCTATTACACGCTGGGAACCATCGCCTTGGTCTTGCTCCTCGGCATCGTAGCCTCCCTGATTCGCGGAGCGCGTGAGGCCGAGGCGGAAGCCGAGCCTAAAGCCGCGCCCGCGCGTCGGACCAGGCTCTGGCGGGAATGGCCGCTGTTCTTGAATTTTGGCACGACCGCCCTGTTTTTTCTCTACGGCGGGGAGTGGCTCGCCGACCTTTCCAATCCCCTTTGGTTCGCGGCCATGCTGGCCTGGCTCTTCACGGTGATCCTGCTCTCCGCCTTCGCGGTGGTCCGCCACGCGGAAAGCCTCGCCGGTCGGTTAGGCGAGCCCGTGGGGACTCTCGTGCTGACCTTGTCCGTGACCGGCATCGAGGTGATGATGATTTCCGCGATCATGCTGGCCGGCCACGGCAATGCCACGCTGGCCCGCGATACGATGTTCGCGGTGGTGATGATCGTGCTCAACGGCATGGTGGGTCTCTCGCTGCTGCTCGGCGGACTGCGCTACCGCGAGCAGACCTACAACCTGCAAGGGGCGAACGCCTTTCTGGCCGTGATCGTGCCGTTGGCGGTGCTCGGCCTGGTGCTGCCCAACTTCACCGCCTCCTCGCCCGGCCCAACCCTCTCGCCGCTCCAGGCGAGCTTTCTCATCATCATGTCGGCAGGCCTGTATGCCGTGTTTCTGGCCATCCAGAACATTCGGCACCGGGAGTATTTCGTCGAGCCCAACGGCAGTGCCGGGGTGGCATCCACGGGCGCGCTCGCCAATTCCGACGCCGAAATCAGGTCGGCCGGCTACCATATCGCGTTGTTGCTCGCCTATCTGCTGCCGCTCGTGATCCTATCGAAGCAATTGGCCGTACCCATCGACTATGGCATTCGCACCCTGCACGCGCCCGCGGCGCTGGGCGGGCTCCTGGTGGCGGTCCTGATCCTGTCGCCGGAGTCCCTGGGCGCGGCCCGCGCGGCGCTCGCCAATCAGATGCAGCGTTCCGTCAACATCCTCTTGGGATCGGCGCTCGCGACCATCGGCCTGACCATCCCGGCGGTGCTGACCATCGGTTTTCTCATTGACCAAACCATTGTCCTCGGGCTCGACGACGTCGATACCATTCTCTTGCTGCTAACCCTGGGCGTGAGCACATTGACCTTCGCCAGCGCCCGCACCAATGTCCTCCAGGGCGCGGTGCACCTGCTGCTGTTTCTGGCCTATCTGATGCTGATCTTCGAAAAGTAGCGGAACGCCCTTGAGACGACATCCTTGTCAATGCGGGCGTGACTCCGGAGGCTCTAAATACACCCCGGCGGCTTGGGCAAGCCCCCGATCAGGCAGGCATATTTCACCGGGCTCTCGGGAAACAGACGGTGCAGATAGCGGGAATTGCCTTTTTCCGCGCCGAATTCCTTTTGCACCGCCTTGACGAACATGCGGTTGTTGGGGAGATGATGGAATCGGAGGTAATAGGCCCGGATGAAGCGGATGATTTCCCAATGAGCCTCAGTCAGTTCGATGGGAATGCCGGCGGCAAGGACGGCGGCGACCTGTTCGTCCCAGTTGGCGGGGTCCACCAGAAAACCGTCGGCGGTGGTTTCGAGCGTCCGGCCTTCGACGTCGAGCATACTTCAGAACCAGGAAACAACGGGACGATGGCTGGCCGTCAAGTTTACGAAACCCCGGTAATCCACCGGGTGGAGGGCGGGCGCCGGAGACGGCGGACTGTTGTTTGCTCCCGCGGCCCGAAGGCAAGGGCTTCCGATGTCCAGGCCACGGGCTTCCAGATCGGGCATCAGGACGTAAACCATCACCCGGCCGGTGGCGGCTCGGAGTATTTCACCAGACCCGGAACCTTCCGCCGCCGCGTACACGCCATCCTCGATCAACAGCACCGCATCCCCCTCCCCCGCTCTCGCCAGGCATTGCTCCAGCGCGCGGCTGTCGGCGGGCGAGCGGCTGATTAGGTGCAGCGCCGCCATCAGCCAGTCACCACCACGTCCTGATCGGCGACGAGGGCGGCGATCTCGGCCCGCGCAATCGCCTCCGCCGGGATCACAAGGTCCGATTCGGTCAGTCCCCGCTCGGCCAGCGATTCGCGCTCCACCAAAACGGCCTCCACGTCGTACAGCGCCAGGGCCTCGAACGTCGGCGCAACGGCCGGAAGCCCCACGGATTCCGGGGATTGCCCGCGCTTGATCTGGTACACGCCGTCGTCGAGGAACAGCAGCATCACCGGCTGATCGAACGCCGCCACGGTCAGCAGCATGTCCAAGGTTTCCCGCACCCGCGCCCCCTGCTGCGGGGATCGGCGCAGGATGAAGAGAAATTTCTTTCCCATGTCGTCACCCGCCGAACACTAGCGTCCGGTCCGCCTTGAGGGCGGCATCCACCCACTGCGCCAAACCTCCAAAACGAAACCCCTCCGCAAGCTCCGCCGACGCCCCGGCCGCCATGCCGCGGCGCTCCGCCGCCGAAACGCAAAGCACCAGATCCAGGCCATGCTGGCGCGCCAGAGCGGGCCAGGCGGCATCGACGGCGAAACCGTTATATATCCCATCATGGTAAAAGAATACTCGTATGATCTCGTGGCCTTCCGCCAGCGCCGCTTTGATAAACTGCTGAGCGCTATGCACCGATTGGGATTGGACGGGCGCGCTATTGATTTGAATGGCGTATTTCATCGAGCTAAAAAACCTTTCCATTCACTTCCGGTCGAAGGGATTCCCACAACGCTCCAGGAGCGTCCATCGCAAAATGAAATTCAAGAAATTCTGCGCCACCCTGCTGATTTTCGCCCACGCTTCCTGGGCGCTGCAATCCGCCCGCGCCGACACCCTCAACATCGACTTGCCCGACATCGGCGATCCCACCGGAACCCTGATGACGCCGCAGCAGGAAGCCGAGCTGGGGGAGGCGTTCTACCGCAGCCTCCACAGCCAGATGGAAATTAGCCAGGACCCGGAAGTCCTGGATTACATTCAATCCATTGGAGAAAAGCTCACCAGCAACAGCGACAATCCGGCCCAGCATTACACCTTCTTCGTCGTCAACGAGCCGGTCATCAATGCCTTCGCCGGCCCCGGCGGCTATATCGGCGTGAATTCCGGGCTGATCCTGCTTTCGGAAGAGGAAAGCGAGCTGGCTTCCGTTTTGGCCCACGAAATCGCCCACGTCACCCAGCGCCATCTTTATCAGACTTTCCAGGCCGCCAGCCGCCTCTCGATTCCGACAGCCATCGCCATGCTGGCCGGAGCGCTGCTCGGGGCTCGGGCCGGCGGGCAAGCCGGCATGGCGGCCATCATGGCCGCCCAGGCCGCCAACGCCCAGTACCAGATCAACTTCACCCGCGACAACGAGGCCGAAGCCGACCGGGTCGGCATGCAAATCCTCTCCAAGTCCGAATTCGACCCGAGGGCCATGCCCACGTTCTTCGAGCGCATGCAGCAATCGACCCGGTTCGCCGGCAACCGCATGCCGGAATTCCTGATGACCCATCCGGTCACCGTTTCCCGCATCTCGGATACCCGCGGCCGGGCGGAGCAATTTCCTTACCGACAATACCTCGGTTCCATGGCCTACCAGATCATCAAGGCCAAGCTGCGGGTACAGACGGCCCCGAATCCCCGCGCGGCCCTGGATTATTTCAAAACGGTGAGCGGCCAGGGCACCCGCGTGCAGCAAGACGTCACGGCTTACGGGCTGGCCTTGGCGCTCATGAAGAACAACCGGGCGGAGGAAGCCAAGCCGATTCTGCAACGGCTGATGATGAGCTATCCCGATCAGCCGCAGTTCGTGAACGCGCTGGCCTCCGCCGAGCTGGACACCAAGAATTACGCGAAGGCGGCACAGATCTACGATATGGCGCTGCAGCGCTTTCCCGGCAACCAGGCCTTGAGCCTGAACTATATCCGGGCGCTGCTCATGACCCGCAAGAGCCAGCCGGCGCTGAAGCTCCTGCATAGCTATTCCCGCTATCACAAGCCGACGCCCGAAGTCTACGAACTCATGGCTCAAGCCTACAGCCAGATGGGCAGCGACGCCGAGTCCCACCGCTACGTCGCGGAAGCCTATTACGCCTCCGGCCAAACCAAGGCCGCCATCTTGCAACTCAAGCTGGCCAAGAGAACGGCGGGCGACAATTTTTATCTCAATTCGGTCATCGACGAACGCCTGCGCGATTGGCTAGCCGAAGAGCAGGCGAAAAAGAAGGAGCGATGACAAGGTTCGGACGGCCGCCGCAGCCTAGCGGAAGAGCGTGGACCTAAGCCGAGGCCGAACACCCGCAGGCGCTTTTCCGAGACGGAGTTAAGGGTTTTCAACGAGGACTCAAAGGGGTTGCGTCCGCCAAGCCACCCCTCCCTAAGTGGAGTTGTCGCGCCTTGAGACAGCCTAATCTCGGCGAACGCACCGCTATTTTCTCTTATTCTCGTTCCCTTCCGAGTAAATAAGCCCGAGATTTTCGGGCATTATTCCCGTTGAACTTTTAAGCTGTCTCGCTCCCGCTTGCAAGGCAGTGGCCAATCGCCGCCAGTTAGGGCTTTTCCAGGAAGCCCTTAGCTCAAGGGAGCGGTTTCCACAAATGTTTTTTCTGACTTCAAGGACCGATGAGCGAACCAAAACTGACCGTTGGAATTTGCACTTACAACCGGGCGGAGCGGCTGCCGGCCTTGGTCCGGGCGCTTCGGGCCCAGGACTGTCCCCTGCCCTTCGAGCTCTTGTTCGTCAACAACAACAGCCGGGACAATACCTTGCAGATCTTGGAAAGATTGGCTGCAGAGCCTGGAGCTCCGCTCCGATTCGTGACGGAGCCCCGGCAAGGCATCGTTCCCGCCCGCAACCGGGCCCTCGCGGAAGCCCTCGAGAGCGAGTATTTCATCTTCATCGACGACGACGAGATGCCTCGTCCGGGCTTTCTCTCGGCCGCCATTCGGTGCTTCGAAACCCATGAGCCGGTGGCCTGCGTGGGAGGGCGGGTGAAGGTCGATTTCTCGCACGACGAACGTCCCGCCTGGCTGGGCGACGAACTTTTAGGCTTTCTCGCGGAAACCGATTATGGAGACGAAGGGTTTTGGATCAAGGACGAGACCACGCCGATCTGGACCGCCAACGTGGCTTACAAGACGAGCCTTTTCCGGGACGATCCGGACCTGCGGTTCGACTCCCGCTATAACCGCGAGGGCAAGGGCGTGGTCACCGGCGAGGACGTGCACATGTTTCGGGCGCTTCTGACGCGGGGAATTCCGCTGCGATACTGCCCCGAGATGATCGTCGACCATGCGGTGGAGCCTTGGCGGCTGCGTCGTTCGTATTTTCTGAAGCTCCATGGCGCCAACGGCTTCCGGGCGGGGCGCTGGGAGCTCAAGGACCATCCCCGGCATCTGTTCGGCATCCCTTTCTTTCTGTTTCCGCAACTCTTCGCTCAAGTCGGGCGGACGCTGACGATGATGTTCCGCACCCGACGCGGCCTGTTACGCCAGGCCATGAACGTCACCCATGCCTTGGGAATGATGGCGGGCTACCATGTCCGATGGCGGGAAAACCGCGCCTCTCTCCAAGCCAAAGCCGGCTAGAAGTCAGGGAGCTTGCGCGGCTTTCCTTTCCTTTCGCCGGGCCCGGCGCTCGCTCCAGGTCTGGGTGAGGACGTAGAACACCGGCACGAACGGAATCGCGAGCAGCGTCGAGGCCAGCATGCCGCCGAACACCACGGTGCCGATGGACTGCCGGCTGGCCGCGCCGGCGCCGGTGGCGAAGACCAGCGGCACGACCCCGAGGATGAAGGCGAAGGAGGTCATGATGATGGGACGAAACCGGCGGCGGGTGGCTTCGATGGCGGCTTCGGCGACGGATTTCCCTTCGGCCCGCAGCTCCCGGGCGAACTCCACCACCAGGATGGCGTTCTTGCTCGCCAGAGCGATCATCAGGACTAGGCCCACCTGGGTATAGAGATCGGCCTCGAGGCCCCGGATCATCAGGGCCAAAAGCACCCCGACCAGGGCCATGGGCACCGCCAGGATCACCGCCGCCGGGGTCGCCCAGCTTTCATAGAGGGCGGCGAGCACCAGGAACACCAAGGTGATGGACAGCGCATAAATGAAATAGGCTTGCTTGCCCACCCGCTTTTCCTGGTAGGACGAGGCGGTCCAGTCGTAGCTCGTGCCGCGCGGCAGGACCTTTTGCGCCACCTGTTCCATGAGACCCAGGGCTTGGCCGGAACTGAACCCCGGCGCGGCGGTGCCGATGATCTGGGCCGAAGGGTACAGGTTGTAGCGGGTGATGAGTTCCGCCCCGAGCATCCGCCGCACCTCCAGCAAGGTGCCGAGTGGCACCATTTCCGCCTGGGCGTTCCGGACGTACAGGTTTTTGATGTCCTCCGGCGTCAAGCGGTACGGCGCATCCGCCTGCACGTATACTTGGAAAACCTGGTTGAACTTGTTGAACAGATTGACGAAGGTCGAACCCAGGTAGGACTGCAAGGTCTGGAACACGGCGGGCAGCGGGACGTTCAGCGATTCCGCCTTGGTCCGATCGATGTCCAGGTAAAGCTGGGGACTCCTCGCGCTGAAGGTGCTGACGACATTGCGGAGGCCCGACTGCGAGCCAGCGGCGCGCATTATTTCCAACGCGGTTTTCTGCAGTTCCTGTAATCCCAGATTCTCGCGATCCTCGACCATCATCTGGAAACCGCCCGATTGACCCAAGCCCCGGATCGGCGGCGGCACCACCACCAGGGTTTGGGCCTCCTCGATGGCCGCGGCCAAGTCGCGGCGGAGACGGCCGAGGATCGCTTCCTGGCTCAGGTCCGAACCGCGCTGGCTCCAGTCCTGATAGACGATGAAGGTGGTGGAGACATTGGGCAGGTTCGCCCCGTCGATCAGGGAGAATCCGCCGATGGTCACCCAGGCCTGAAGACCTTGGGTCTTGCGGAAGACCTCGTCGGCTTTCTTCGCCACGGTCATGACCCTGGGCTGCGAGGCTCCTTCGGGCAGGCGGGTGATGACGATGGCATAACCCTGGTCCTCGGTGGGCAGGAAGCCGGTCGGATGATAGGCATAGCGGATTCCGGCGATGATCACGACGACGCTGAACAGCAGGGCCATGAGCACCGGACGGGCCACCATCCAGGCAATGAGGCGGCCATAAAGCCCTTCCAGGTAGCCGTACGCCTTGTTGAATCCCCGGTAGAAAGGGTTGGGCTCGCGCCGTTCCCGCCGAGGGCGGAGCCACAGCGCGCATTGGGCGGGCTTGAGGGTGAGCGCGTTGATCGCGCTGATGATGGCGGTGGAGGCGATCACCAGGGCGAATTGGCGGAACAGCTGGCCGGTGATCCCAGGCAGGAAGGCCGCCGGCAGGAACACCGAGGTGAGCACCAGGGTGATGCCGATCACCGGCCCCGTCATCTCCCCCATGGCCTTGATGGTCGCCTCTTTGGGCGGCATGCCCTGTTCGATGTAGTGCGAGGCGTTTTCCACGATGATGATGGCGTCGTCCACCACGATGCCGATGGCGAGAATCAGCGCGAACAGGGTCATCAGGTTGATCCCGAAGCCCAAGAGGGCCATGGCGGCGAAGGCGCCGATGATGGTTACCGGCACCGTGGTCGCCGGCACCAGGGTCGCCCGCCAGTCCTGCAGGAACACCAGAATCACGATGAGCACCAGGATTCCGGCCTCGAACAGGGTCTGGTAGACGTCCCGGATGGCCTGCCGCACGAACTGCGTGGTGTCGTAGCGGATCTCGTAGATCAGGCCCGGCGGAAACTGTCGGCTCATGTCGGCGATGGCCTGCCGCACCCGGTCGGCGACCTCCAGGGCATTCGCGCCGGGCAGAGAGAAGACCGGAATATTGGCCGAGCGATGACCCCGGGTCGCCGAGAAATTGGCATAAGTCTGCCGGCTCAGCTCCACCCGCGCCACGTCGCGCACCCGGACGATCTGCGGCGCTTCGGCCCGCGCGCTCTTGACGATGATGTTTTCGAACTGCGAGACGTCCTCCAGCCGGCCCAGGGCGTTGACGGTGAATTGAAAGGCCTGATCCGGCGGCACCGGCGGCGCCCCCAATTGCCCCGCCACCACCTGCACGTTCTGGCCCTGAATGGCGTTCACCACGTCCAGGGTCGTCAGGCCGAAATAGTAGAGCCTGTCGGGATTCAGCCAGACCCGCATGCTGTAGGGTCCCGCACCCCGCACCGCCACCTGCCCGACGCCGGGGATGCGGGCCAGCGGATTCTGGAGATTGATGACGGCATAATTGGAAAGGTAGGTATCGTCGAAGCGGTCGTCTTCGGAATAGAGGCCGATGACCAAGAGGATGTCGGTGGACACCTTCCTGACCGTGATCCCCTGCGGCTGCACCGAGGCCGGCAGCTGCGCCGTGGCGCTGTTCACCAGATTCTGCACCAGGGAGACGGACTTGTTGAGGTCGGTGCCCACGTCGAACGTGATGGTCAGGGTATAGGAGCCGTCGCTGGTGCTGGTCGACTGCATGTAGAGCGAATCCTCCACGCCGTTGACCGCCTGTTCGATGGGCATGCCCACGGTGGCCGCCACCACTTCGGCGCTGGCGCCGGGATAGCGGGTCGTCACCTGAATGGTGGGCGGCACCACGGGAGGATATTGCGAGACCGGCAGGTTGAGGAAGCACACCAGCCCGATGATCACGGTGACGATGGCGATGACGTTGGCGAAGATGGGCCGATCGATGAAGTATTCGGAAATCATGTATCTCCTGGCCCTATTCTTTCTTCGCCTGCGGGAAAGGGGACGAG
>CADDYU010000046.1 GCA_902810705.1 Methylococcaceae bacterium | reverse complement strand
GTGAATCCCAACGAGGTCTTGATGGAAATCGAGCCGTAGCGTCCTTTACTGGACTTTACTGGAACGCTGTCGACCCCCTTAAGAGGTTTCGGCCTGCCGGGGGGCTGCCCGATGAATTTTGCCGCCAACCACGGGTCTATTTTCCAGCGGCCCCATTAATTTAAATTTAGGCCGTTCTCGGTCCCGCGCGGAAATCAGAAGAAACTCCAAAAAACCGGAGCATGGCCATGTTCATTCCGTTCTATGTTCCTAGCAAGGAACATCTCCGGATCATCATTGTCGGCGGAGGCTATTCGGGGCTCGCCGCGCTCGCGACGCTCCGCGAGCACAATTCCGATGCGGAAATCGTCTTGATCGACCCGCGCGCCGACCACCTCAAGATCACTCAGCTGCATGAAAGCTTTCGCCGGCCCTGGACCGATGTCCACCTGCCGTTCCGTAATCTGGAACATCGCTTCGGAATCCGCCACATTCAGGCGAATATTCAGCTGGACGAGGGCTTGCTCAAGCAATCGAACGCCGATCGGGTGCTGGTGGCCGATAATCAGCTCCTGGACTTCGATTACCTGCTCATCGCCACGGGCGCTGCGTTCCGGAAGCTGGAAAAGGGCGAGCGGACCCTCGACCTTGACGATTTCATCGCCGAGCCGGGGCCGGATTTGCTGGACCGGCATTTCCAATCGGGCGGAGGAGACGGAAACTACCTCACGGTGGTGGGAGGCGGCGCGACGGGCATTCAGTTTCTATTCGAAATCGCCCATTTCGTCCGGGAACGGCGGATACCGTGTCGGCTGCGGCTGACGGATGTCGAGGATGCGCCGCTCACGCAATTCAACGCCAAGCTCGGGCGTTACACCGAGGCGCGCCTAGACGACCTCGGGATCGAGTTCATGCCCGGCCACTTTTTCCGAAACCAAACGGCGGATCGGGTCGTTCTGGAGCGTCGGGAAACCGGCGAGCCCGTCGAACTGCCCTCGAGCTTAAGCTTGTTATTCGTTGGCAAGAGCCCCCTCTCTCGCCAGGAGACCAACTGGTTCGGGCAGGTGGTCGCCGAAGGGACGACCCTCGACCGGGTGTTCGCAGCCGGGGACTGTTCGCGCTATCGCGTGCCGGGTTCCAACTCTTTTAGTGCCCAAACCGCGATTCGTAAGGGCAAGTTGGCGGCTCGAAACATTCTTCGGCATTCGGGTCGGATCAAACTGTTGGAGCCCTATGTGCATCAAGATATCGGCTATGTGGTCAGCCTGGGTCCTGCCGACGCGGTCGGGTGGGTGGCCTCCCAGCGCAACGTGGTCGGCGGCTCGCCCGCCGCGGCGGTCAAGGGAATTGTCGAGGCTCAATACGATTTGCTCCTGGCCGGCATCGACACCTACCTGCTGTAAGTTTCCGGGCGGCGCGAGGATGGTTCGGGGAAGGCGCCTGTCTGGGCCGGCGATGCTTGAAACGGTCTCGATCGGGGGCGGGCTCGAATCTCTCGAGCATTAGGCACTGGCACTAGGATATCAAGGAGATCAATGATGTTGTTAGGCTCAAAACAGCCCGTGGTAGCCAAGGCGAACGCGATTATTCGAAGACCCGTCGAGGAGGTTTTCCACTTCGTGGCGGATGGATTTTTCGAGAATTATCCGAAATGGTCTCCGGAAGTGGTGGAATTGAAAGCTCTTTCGGAAGGTCCCCTGAGAGTGGGGAGCATGGCTCGCCAGGTGCGTATCGATCATGGCCATCGTTCGGAATCGACCTTCAAGGTGACCGAACTTCAGCCCAATCGGCGCATTTCCTTCAGCGGGATCTCCAATCCCTACCATTGCGCTTACGAGTTCGAAAATCCCGCTAACGTGCCCGGCCCTTCCACCCGCGTGGCTTTCACCTTCGAACTGTCCGAACTGGAGATGTTCATGAAACCTTTCGAGAAACTGATCCGGGCGGCTGTTCAGGAAGGCGTCGAGCGCACGGTGAAAAACCTCAAGAATCTGATCGAAGGAAAGTCATGATGTTGCAAATAACAAGCCGGCGGTACGTCTTTCGATTTCAATCGTACAGGCATCACCTAAGCGAATGTTCAGGAGGAGCCCATTATGTTCTTCGTCACGGAAAAAGATCCGGGTTTGATTCCCCAGGTATTGTCGAAAATTCTGGATTCCTGCGTTAACGGCATTACGCTGGCCGATCCGGATCTGCCCGACATGCCCATCATTTACGCCAACAAGGCCTTTGAAGAGATCACGGGTTACAGCCAGCGCGAGGTCGTTGGGAAGAATTGCCGCTTTCTGCAGGGCGAGGATCGAGATCAGGAAGCTCTTGCTCAGATTCATGAGGCTCTGGAAAATTGCCAGCCTGTCGAGGCGGTCCTCAGGAATTACCGCAAGGACGGCGAGATGTTCTACAACCATCTGGCCTTGACGCCCTTGTTCGACCGCGAGGGCAAGCTGATTTACTACCTGGGCGTACAATATGACGTCACCAAGCAAGTGCTGGCCGAAGAGGAAATCAAGCGGCTGAGCGAATCCTTGGAGGGCATCACCAAGCTGGCGTGAAATCTTTGAAAACGGCAACGCCTCCGAGGGCGGAATGACTGGAACGAGGCCGGCTGGGCCATGCGGGCTTAGGGCGGCTGGCAAGCGAGGGCAGGTATCGAATGGCAAGCGTATTCACAAGCGTGTGTGTGAACTACACGCCCATGGAAATGTACGATCTGGTAAACGATGTCCGATCGTACCCCAGCTATTTACCGTTGTGCAGCGATGTTAAGCTGCTCGCCGAAACCCCCACCAGCCTTAGAGCCACGATCACACTCTCGAAAGGCAGAATCAAGCTGTCCTTTACCACCGAGAACACCATGGAGGCCGGCAAGGCCATTCGCATGGCGCTGGTGGAAGGACCGTTCAAGCGCCTGAACGGCGTCTGGCGGTTCGAGCCCTTGCCTTCGGGGGGGTGCGAGGCGAGTTTCCGGCTCGATTTCGAGTTCGCCAATGCCTTGCTCGGCATGGCATTCGGCGGTTTCTTCAAGGAGGTCAGCGAGTCCCTGGTCGATGCCTTCTGCCGGCAGGCCGCGAAAAAATATGGCGAGCGCCCCAAAAAAGTGTGTTAGCCGCTTGACGCCGCGTTTTCCGGTTTCAAGGCGGCGCGATTTGAAGGGCCAGGGCCTGCTGGTGCCAAAAGGGCAGCGATCCCAGGGCGAACAATGTGGTCAGGGTCACCGCCAGGGCATAGAACGCGGTATCCAGCCGATAGCGGTCGCAATACACGACGCCCAGTAGCATGCTGGGCATGGCGGCCTCCAGGACCAGAGCCGCGAGGGTATCGCCGCGGAACCCGAGCGTCCACGCCAGCCACAATCCGAACAGCGGCAGCACCATCATCTTGAGCGCCAGCACCATCAGCGCCAGCGGCAGATTGCGGCGGTGCCAGGAATTCCATTGCAAGCCCAGCCCCAGAGCGATCAGCATCAAGGGCACCGCAGCTCCGGAAAGCGATGCGAGAAAGCTTTCGGCCCAGGTGGGCCTTGGGACTCCCCCGAGATTCAAGCCCAAGCCTACGCCGGCGGCCCAGAGCGGCGGATTGACGAGCAGGGGCCGGAGCGGGTGCCCATCCTCGGCGGCGGACGTGCCGTAATGCCGGGCGATGAGCACGCCGAAGGTCAGCACCAAGGGCATGGAAGAAAACAGGTCAATCTGCACGACGATGGAGCGGGCCCAGGGGCCAAAGGTATGCTCCAGCACCGGGAGGCCCATGTAGGTGACGTTGGAAAAAGCGATTCCCAACATGGCGGCGCCCAGCCGCGGCGGCTCGATCCGACGGAGCCTTGCGATCAGCCAGGCGAGCGCGGCGCCGAAAAAAATCAGCGCGGCGCCATAGACGGCGATCTTTAAAGCCTCCAGGCCCAAATCGGCGGTCCACAGGACCGACAGCACCAAAGCCGGCAGCAGCAGATAAAACACCAAGTGGGTTAATACCTGACGGGCTAGATCGGCATCCAGCCCGCCCGGCCGTATAATGCGCCAGATCGCGCCGCACAGGATCAGCGCGCCCATTTGTATCAGCACTGAAAACATTTACCGGTCCGCTTGGCAAAGACGCCCATTCTAGCAATCCCTTTCCACGCGAGGCCGGAGCGGCGGAGTTTCAACCCATCAATCTCAGAATCGACGATGCCCGACTTCCTCTCCCAAAAACCCATTCCTTCCCGCGAACGGCTCATCATGGCCCTGGACGTGCCGGGCGTCGACGCGGCCAAGGCCTTGGTGGACGCTCTGGGCGACACCGTAAATTTCTACAAGATCGGCCTGGAACTTTTCATGGCCGGCGACTATTTCGCCCTGATTCAGTGGCTGCGGGGACGTGGCAAGAAGATCTTCGCCGACCTCAAGTTCTTCGACGTGCCGGAAACCGTCTCGCGGGCGGTCAGGGCGCTCAGCCGGCAGGGAGTGAATTTCGCCACGGTGCACGGCAACGACGCCATCATGGCCGCCGCCGCTCAAGCCAAGGGCGAACTGAAGATTCTGGCCGTCACCGTGCTCACTAGCCTCGACCAGGGCGATCTGAAAGATCTCGGCTTCGAGTGCGACGTGCAGCGACTGGTGCTCTCCCGCGCCCGCCGCGCCCTGAGCCTGGGTTGCGACGGAGTGATTTCCTCGGGCCTTGAAGTGCCGTTGCTAAGGCGGGAAGCGGACCACAGCCTCCTCGTCATCTCTCCCGGCATTCGCCCCGTGGAAAACCGCCCCTCCGACGACCAGAAACGGGTGGTGACGGTGGAACAGGCGTTCCGAAACGGCGCCGACTACATCGTCGTCGGCCGACCCATTCGGGACGCGGCCAATCCGAAGGAAGCCGCGGAACGGGTGCAGGCGCAGATCGCGGAGGTGTTTGCCTAAAGGGTTTTAATATTTACCTTACGGTCGACGAGATGTTGAATACCCGATCCACTAAAGGCCATGGCGTTTTCCGATTCAGTGGATGAGCTAGATTCCGGTGATGACGCGCTCAACTCTTGCCGCCCTTCGCGAATAGCCTTCTAAGATGCGCGCGCTTTGGCTCGAAGATCGAACCCTTTCGGTTCGAGGCGATCTTCCGCTTCCCGTGCCGGCACCCGGCGAGGCGCGGGTGCGCGTGCGCCTGGCGGGCGTGTGCGGGACGGACTTGGAACTGGCGAGAGGCTATTATGCCTTCGCCGGCATTCCCGGCCACGAATTCGTGGGCGAGGTGGTGGAAGCGGCGGATAGAAGGCTGATTGGCCGCAGGGTGACGGGAGAGATCAATATCGTGTGCGGAAGCTGCAGCGCCTGCCGCGCGGGCCGCGCCAGCCATTGCGACAACCGCACGGTCCTCGGCATTCGCGACCGGCATGGGGCCTTCGCCGAATTCCTCGTCCTTCCGGCTTCGAACCTGCATCCCGTGCCGGATGAGGTCCCCGACGAGGCCGCGGTGTTCGCCGAGCCGCTGGCGGCGGCCTTGGAAATCCAAGAACAGGTCTCGGTGCGGCCTTCCGACTCCGTGCTGGTGGTGGGCGCGGGGCGCCTGGGACAACTCATCGCCCAGGCGCTGGCGCTCACCGGCTGCGACCTTCGTGTCATGGCAAGGCATCCGCGCCAGCGGGATGTGCTCAGGAGCCGGACCATTGAGACAATTGCGGAAGACGCGGTGCCGCCCCGGCATTTCGATCTCGTGGTGGAAGCGACGGGCTCGCCATCGGGGTTCGAGCTGGCCCGGCGCGCCGTCCGGCCGCGCGGAACCATGGCGCTGAAATCCACCTACCGAGGCGGCATCGCCGTCGATCTATCGTCCCTGGTGGTGGACGAGATCACGGTGGTGGGTTCCCGCTGCGGTCCCATCGCCGCCGCGCTGCGCCTTTTGGCGCGGAAGGCGGTGGACCCCAGGGTTCTGATCGAGGCCGAATATCCGCTCGGCCGCGCCGTCGAGGCTTTCGAGCGGGCCGGGCAGCCCGGGGTGTTGAAAGTGCTGGTGCGGCCCTGAAGAGCGTGCGGCGGCCTTGACTTCGCCCTTCTTTATTTTTGGCACCGCGCGCACCAGTAGGTGGCCCTTTGCCCCAGCCGGCCCGAGCGGATGCCGGAGCCGCACCGCCGGCAGGCTTCGCCGGCCCGCTCGTAGACCGCCAAGATCTGCCGGAAATAGCCGGGATGGCCGGCCTCGTTGACGAAATCCCGCAAGGTCGTGCCGCCCTGTTCGATGGACGCCTCCAGCACCGTCCGGATCGAGTCGGCGAGCTTCTCGTAGCGGCTCAGGGAGATACGTCCGGCCGCCCGATTGGGCGCGATACCGGCGCGGAACAGAGCCTCGCTGGCGTAAATGTTGCCGATGCCCACCACGACCTGGCTGTCCATGATGAAGGATTTGACGGCCAGGCTCCGGCCGCGGGCTTTTTCCTGCAGATAGCGGCCCGTGAAACCCGGCTCCAGCGGTTCCGGACCCAGCGAAGCAAGGAGGGGATGGGCCTTCGGATCGCTCTCGGTCCACAGAAGGCAGCCGAAGCGGCGCGGGT
The DNA here is from genome assembly GCA_902810705.1 of Methylococcaceae bacterium. GTDB lineage: Bacteria > Pseudomonadota > Gammaproteobacteria > Methylococcales > Methylococcaceae > CADDYU01. The sequence continues at coordinate 22,903 of CADDYU010000046.1, read as the reverse complement.
CATGGAAGCGCAGGCACGAACCGTAGCCGAAGAGGAGATCGAAGTGATCGTGCTTTCGGAGCGGGGCCTCCGGGGAGACAATCCGTAGGCTGCCCGACATGCCGAGGTGCAGGATCAAAGTGCCCGCGTCCGTTCCGAGCAGGAGGTACTTGCCTCGCCGCCGTACCGAGCGGACGATCAGCCCGCGGAGTTTGGCCGGCAAATCCGGTGGCACCGGCCAGCGCAGTCGCGGCTCGCGGACCACCAGGGCGTCGATGGTCTTTCCGAGAAGGTGAGGCTCGATGCCGCGGCGCGTGGTTTCGACCTCGGGCAGTTCAGGCACAGGCTATTCGTCACCTTGTTCGTCGACGGTGCCTTCGCCGCCCTCGTCCTCGGCTTCGGGCGCTCCCTTGGCGGGATCGGCCTTGCCGCCTGCAGGCGCGGCTTCGGGTCTTGGGCGATCCGAGCGGTCCGAAGGCGGCGGCTGGTTCGCCTGCGGCTCGGTCTTGGGCAGATTCAGCAGCTGCCGGGCCGTTTCGCTCGTCAGTTCATACTGCAGCCCGAGATCGGAGCGGGCCAAGATCACATCGGGTTCCCGCTGCACGATCGTGAACTCGAGGGAGGGGGCTTCCGCGAGACCGATGTTGATCTTGTCGCCTTGAGCGGGCTTTTCCAGTCGCTTCACGTCGATGGCTCGCGCCGTCGCCCAGAGGGTGGCGAGTTCATTCAGGTCGGGCTTCGCTTCGCCCGGCGGCTCCCGCGTCCATTTGCCATCCGGGCCGAGGCTCGCCTTAAGCCCCGGAATGGCGATCTCCTTGACCTTGGCCCCTTCCGGCAGGAGTTTCTTATCCACGTAATCGGTGGCGGCGGCGGTCAGATGGTGGAAGAAATCGTCGTTGACCAGGTACAGCGTATCGCCGATCCGCACGTAGCGCCGCATGTTGATGGGATCGGAGCCGCCGAAAAGGAGGGTGGTGTCGCCTAGGACCAGGGTGGCCTTGGGTTTGTCCAGCTCGAACTTGGCGAGATCTTCCGTGTTGATCGGGTATTCGGCCTCGCGGCTGGATTTGGCGATGTCGATGAGCTGATGGACGCGGATCTCGTTGGCCGGCGCTGCAAAAGGCCCGACGAGCCGCCAATGGCCGTCCTTCTTTTCGAACTGGATGGTGTCCTGGTTTTTCAGGGTGACGGCGGTCAACGCATTCTCCTCCACCCTCGCGATCGGGATGCTCTCGGGCTTCTTCTTGCCAGGTTCGAAGAAAGCCAGCGCTCCCAGAACCGCGATGATGACCAGGAGCACTAGGTTCAGGACCAATCTCGATCTCATGTCAGCTTCTCCGGCGCTTGAACCAGATTGCGGCGCCGGTCCCGATCAGGACGAGCGGCGCCACAACCAGGAATCCCGCGGCTATCGCGCCCGACGCCAGGGGCGAAAGATCAAGTTTCCGATCCGGTGCGATCTTGGCGGGAATGTTGATGAGCGCATCCCTCCGGCTCAGCCATTGGACCATATTGACGCCGAGGTCCAGATTGCCGCCGTTGCCGAGATACGCATTGGAGAGGAAATCGCCGTCGCCAACGACGACAATGCGCTGCTCGACAGGCTTGGCCTCGTTCGTTTGCGACGCCTCGGCCGTCTTTCCCGGGGGGTTCTTGTCGGTTCCAGGCTGATCGGGCTTTGCCGGCTGAGGCGGATTTTGCTTGGCTGCCTCGGTGGGCTTGGCCGGTTCCGCCGGCGGCGTCACCTGCCGGGTCAGGGTATAACCGATCTGCAAGGGGCCTTGGCGTTCACCCTTGTCCGCGTCGAATTGGATCTTGCCTTGAATGGATCCCGTCTCGGTCCAGGAACGGGGCAGGGTGCTTAGGAGGGGCGTCTTGTCGAACCCTCCGCCCCCGGTCTTATCCAGGGCCGCGGCGGCGGGGAACAGGGTCATTTCCTGAAAGTTCATGGTGATCGGATGGGCCGGATACTCCGCCACCAGCGCGAAGGTGGGATCGTCGATGCCCAGCAATTGCGTCGAGGCGTCCACCACGACGCCGGGCAGGAACTTGATGCCCAATTGCTCGGCCAAGGGCGAGAGCCCGTGCAGATCTCCCGGGTCGGCAAGCCACCAGAGATTTCCGCCTTTTTTGAGATAATCCTGAATCCGGCTGATTTCGCCCGGCAGCAGATTGGTCCTCGGGCCGGCCAGCACCAGAATGTCGGTATTGTCCGGAATGGCGGAGGCCACGGCCAGCTTCACTATGGAAACCGTGATCCCTTTGCGCTCCAGTTCGTCGGCGAACTGCTTCAGATCGTGATTCGCCTCGCCCTGGGGGGAGCGGTCGCCATGGCCTTCCAGAAAGACCACGTGGCGTTCCCCGGCGGTCGCCAGGCGTTGCAAGGCATTGGTCAGGGTCGCCTCGCCCGCTTCCTGGATTTTCTCGGTTCGCCCCTGGTACTCCACCGTCATTTCGCCGTCCACCGTGATGCCCAGCTCCCGGACCTTGTCGGGCTGGGTGTCCGGGTTGACGAAGTTGAGAACAATGTCCTTCTTGTATCGGCTGTAGCGGCCGACCGCATCGCGAATTTGCTGGCGGACCTGCTGATTTTCGCGAGCATACGCGGTAATGGTGACCGGGCCTTTCAGAATATCCAGCACCTTGCGGCTGGCGTCGGAAAGGGTGTGGCGATGGCCGGCGGTCCAGTCGAACTGCGCCGTGTAGCGGGTGCTGAGCCAGGCCAGAAGACCCACAACCGCCAGGAACAGCAGGGTGAAAAGCAGGTTCTGAAGCCGGATCTCGAGATGTGTTTTACGGTTGATCTTCATTTTTGCAGACGGTCGTTGTCCAGGCGGTGAACGCTCAGTACCAGAAAGGTGGTGATGAAGAGCAGGAAGTAAACCAGATCGGTGGTGGACACCAGCCCTTTCAGGAGGCTTTCGTAATGGCGCAGCAGGGATGCGTATTCGAGGACTCCTCCGGCCTGTCCGGCGGTGGTGCCGGTCCAGTCGATAATCCACAAAAGCAGCAAGGCCCCGAAGGTACTGACCGCGGCGACCGTCGGCTGGCTGGCCAGGGCCGAGATGTAGAGCCCGAGCGAGGCGAAGCCCGCCAGCAGTAGGGTCAGCGCCAGGGTGCAGGCCGCGAGCTTGCCGAGGTCGAGCCCTCCGCCCACGAGCAGAGATAGCGGCATGAGGATGATCATTCCCACCATGATGAGGAGGAACGCGAACACCCCGAGGTACTTGCCCAGCACGATCTCGGCCATGGAGACCGGCGCCGTGAACAACAGGCTCAGGGTGCGGTTGCGGCGCTCCTCGCTGATCAGCCGCATGGTCAGGAGCGGAGTCACCAGCAGCAAGATCACGCCGGCGTTGCCGAACAGCGGGGCGACGATCAAGTCGGTAATGCCGGGCGCGTCCTCCAGCCCGGCGATGCGGGCTTGCAGCATCATGTAATAATCCAGTTGAGCCAGGAACATGTAGGCCAGGATGATCTGGATCACGCCCAGAATCGACCAGGCCAAAGGCGACAGAAATAGCGTGCGGAGCTCTCGCCCCGCGATGACGAAAGCCATCATGCGGCTTGCTCCTCGACGATGGGGGTGTGGGTGGTAATGTCGATGAAGATTTCTTCCATGCTGCGGCGCTCGGAAGTCAGCTCGAGGAGCCCCCAGCCGGAAGAAACCACAAGCTCGGCCAGGCGCTCTGCCGGGCTCTTGTCCTTGTCGTGAAAGACTCGATAGCGATGTCCGCTCAAAGGCTCCAGCTTCTGCACGCCGTCCACCGAGGACAGGCGCGGCAGATCCGGTTCGGCGCGCGTTTCCAGCACTAGGCTCGAGGCGCGCATCTGCTGTTCCAGCCCTTCGATGCTGTCGTTCAGCACTAGCTTGCCCTTGTGAATGATCTGCACCTGGGTGCAGCTTTCCTGCACCTCCGGCAGGATGTGGGTGGAGAGGATGACCCCGTGCTCCTTGCCCAATTCCCGGATCAGTTCGCGGATTTCGCGGATCTGGATCGGGTCCAGGCCCGCCGTAGGTTCGTCGAGCACGATGACCGCCGGCGTATGGAGGATGGCCTGGGCGATGCCCACCCGCTGCTGGTACCCCTTGGAGAGATTCCCGATCAGTCGTTCGCCCACGTCGGTGAGCCCGCAACGTTCCTTGGCCTGGTCCAGGGCCATCTTGAGCTTGTCTTTCGGGATGCCGTGCAGCTTGCCGCAATACCGGAGATATTCGTTCACGGTCAGTTCCCGGTACACCGGCGGGATTTCCGGGAGATAGCCCAGCTCCCGCTTGGCCTCCTTGGGATTGTCCAGGATGTCGATGCCGTTGATGAGGATTTGGCCGGAGGTGGGCGCGAGATTCCCGCAGATCATCTGCATGGTGGAAGACTTGCCCGCTCCATTGGGTCCCAGGAATCCCAGGATTTCGCCCTTTTCCAGATCGAAGCTTACATTGTCGACGGCGCAGTGGTCGCCGTAATACCGATACAGTTGTTCGACGTGTATGAGTTGAGTCATGGCGCGAAAAGATACAAAAATTTTTTTGAAAGACAAGACGACCGCCGGCCCTGCTCGGTTTTCCGGGTGGGAATCCCGAGAATCGCGGGGCGATTCCTAATGTCAAGACGCTTTAACTTCTGACTTCCACCGGTCCTTGAATCGGTGGAGAGCATAGAAACCCAGCCTACATGGTGCCACAAGACGGCGCGAAGGAAAAAGTTGACCTCCCCCGGCAATTACTTTACATAAACGAAAGGGTCCGGAGTGGGATTGGCCTGAATTTTGTCAATCGAAAAGTAAAAGATGACCCGTCTCTCGTGAGTGCGCGCGGCCTATTCAGGCCGCCCAAGCAGCGCCACGGGATTTTTTTACGTCCCTCATCCAGGCTCTCGTGCTCAGAAAACAATGCGCTCGACAGCGCGCCAATAGTCATCTCAAGGTGGAGAATCTGTTATGCGAATTGGGGTACCCAAAGAAATACACGCCGGAGAAAAGCGCGTGGCGACCGTGCCGGAGGTCGCCGAGAAACTCCTCAAACTCGGCTTTACCGTCACCGTTGAAACTGGCGCCGGGGAAGGCGCCAATTTTTCCGATGATGCGTATCGGGAGGTAGGGGTCAAAGTGGCCGACCGGGAAGAGGTCTGGGCCACGGCGGACATCGTGCTGAAGGTCCGGGGACCGCAGGTCCATCCGGAACTGGCGGTTGACGAAATCGAATTCCTGCGCGACGGCGCCACTCTCATCAGCTTCATCTGGCCGGCCCAGAACCCGGAACTGCTGGAACGCCTGGCCGCCAAGAAAGCCACCGTCCTCGCCATGGACAGCGTGCCGCGCATCTCCCGCGCCCAGAAGCTGGACGCCTTGAGCTCCATGGCGAACATCGCCGGTTACCGCGCCGTGATCGAGGCCGCCCACGAATTCGGGCGGTTCTTCACGGGGCAAGTGACCGCCGCGGGCAAGGTGCCGCCGGCCAAGGTCTTCGTGATCGGAGTGGGCGTCGCGGGGCTGGCCGCGATCGGCGCGGCCAGCGGCTTGGGCGCCATAGTCCGGGCGTCCGACACCCGCCCCGAAGTGAGGGATCAGGTCAAGTCCCTGGGCGCGGAGTTCGTCGAGGTGGATTACCAGGAGGAAGGCTCGACCGCCGGCGGCTATGCCAAAGTGATGAGCGAGGGCTACCAAAAAGCTCAGAAAGAATTGTACGCCCGCCAGGCCATGGACGTGGACATCATTATCACGACCGCGCTGATTCCCGGGAAGCCTGCGCCGAAGCTCATCACCGCCGGCATGGTGGAATCCATGAAGCCCGGCAGCGTCATCGTAGATCTCGCCGCCGAGCAGGGCGGCAATTGCGAACTGACCGCGCCTGGTCAGGTGGTGGTTCGTCACGGCGTCACCATCATCGGCTACACCGATTTGCCAAGCCGTCTGGCCCGCCAATCCTCGACCCTATACGCCACCAATCTCTTGCGGCTGTTGGAAGAACTCTGCAAGGAAAAAGATGGCAACATCGTCGTCAACATGGACGACGAGATGATTCGCGCCGCCACGGTGGTGAAAGACGGCGCCATCACCTGGCCGCCCCCCCCGATTTCCGTATCCGCCGCGGCCAAGGTCGGCGCCACCGCCGCTCCGCCGGTGGAAATCAAGAAGGAGGAAAAGAAAGCCCGGCTACCGGCCTGGGCCTCCACCGTCATCGGCCTCGCCACTGCCGGCCTCTTGTTCTTTTGGGTGGGCGCCTACGCGCCGCCGGCTTTCCTGGTCCATTTCACCGTGTTCGTTTTGGCCTGCTTCGTGGGCTACATGGTGATCTGGAACGTGACTCCAGCCCTGCACACTCCGCTCATGAGCGTCACCAACGCCATTTCCAGCATCATCGCCATCGGCGCCTTGATCCAGGTCTCGTCGCCCGGCGCGCTGATCCTGATCCTGGCGGGACTCGCCATCGCCCTGACTTCGGTCAACATGGCGGGCGGCTTCTGGGTGACCCAACGCATGCTCAGCATGTTCAGAAAATAATAAGCGGAGTCCATCACGATGTCTGAAGGTTTGGTTACTGTTTCCTATATCGCCGCGACGATCCTGTTCATTCTGAGCCTCGGGGGGCTGTCCAATCCCGAGACCGCCCGGCGCGGCAATTTTTACGGCATCCTCGGCATGGCCATCGCCATCCTGGCGACGGTCACGGGGCCCAAGGTCACCAGCTACGTCCCCATAATCGTCGCGATGACGATCGGCGGTGGGGTCGGCATCTACGCCGCCAAAAAGGTCAAGATGACCGAAATGCCGGAACTCGTCGCCCTCATGCATTCCTTGGTGGGGCTCGCCGCCGTGCTGGTGGGCTATGCCAACTACATCGACCCGACCGCGGTTTTCAGCGGAGTCGAGAAGACCATTCACGAGGTGGAAATCTACGTCGGCGTCTTGATCGGCGCCGTGACCTTCTCCGGCTCGGTCATCGCCTTCGGCAAGCTGTCCGGGAAAATCAATGGTAAACCCATGCTGCTGCCGGCCCGCCACATCCTGAACCTGGGCCTGCTCGTCGCCGCCATTATTCTGGGCAAGTGGTTTTTGACCTTCGAAGATCACGGCGGCCTCCTGCCCTTGCTTCTCATGACCGGCATCGCCCTGACCTTCGGGGTGCACATGGTCATGGCCATCGGCGGCGCTGACATGCCGGTGGTGGTGTCGATGCTCAACAGCTATTCCGGCTGGGCGGCCTCGGCCACCGGATTCATGCTGAGCAACGATCTTTTGATCGTCACCGGCGCGCTCGTGGGTTCCTCCGGCGCGATCCTGTCCTACATCATGTGCAAGGCCATGAACCGGCGCTTTCTGGCGGTCATCGCCGGCGGGTTCGGTACGGGCGGCGGCTCCGCCGCGGCCGGCATGGCGCCGGAAGGCGAAGTGCAGCCCATCAGCGCGGAGGAGACGGCGGAGTTCCTGCGCAATGCCCGCAATGTCATCATCGTGCCGGGTTACGGCATGGCGGTGGCCCAGGCCCAGCACACCGTGTTCGAAATCACCAAGCTCCTCCGCGAGAAGGGCGTCAACGTCCGCTTCGCCATCCATCCGGTGGCGGGCCGCATGCCGGGCCACATGAACGTGCTCCTGGCGGAAGCCCGGGTGCCTTACGACATTGTCCTGGAAATGGACGAAATCAACGAAGACTTCCCGGAAACCGACGTCGCAATGGTCATCGGCGCCAACGACATCGTCAACCCCGCCGCCCAGGAAGATCCCAACAGTCCCATTGCCGGCATGCCGGTCCTCGAGGTCTGGAAGGCGAAAACCTCCATCGTCATGAAGCGTTCCATGGCCTCAGGCTACGCGGGCGTGGATAACCCCTTATTTTATAAGGAGAACAACAAGATGTTATTCGGGGACGCGAAGAAGATGCTGGATGAGGTTTTGAAGTATTTGCAGGGCTGATTGACCGCCGTGGGATGCGGCGATGAAAGGAACGTATCGTTCGCGATTGATGTGGTTCGAGATATCACCGTATCCTACGGCCTCATACCGGATTGCCTTTCTTGCTATCTAGGCACTGTCCGGCATTCAGAAGTTTCTCGCCCACACATACCGCTGCGCGAACCCGTTCGTATAACTGTCGGAAAGCTGACGCATTAACCTATTCCGATCAATTATTCGTAAACTAATGAATCGGGTAAGCGGCGGGCAGTTAGGTATTGAATCAATTGCTTCCGAAAACATGTGTTTAATGGCAGCGCCTTGACCCGGATCGGATCCATCACGTTCAATCACTGCGAGGTCATAGTAAATGAAATTCTCTCAAAAGGAATTGAAAGTCATATATTGGCGTTCCAGGGAGCGCGCTATAAGCTTTCTGAAGAATGATCTGCCTCGCATTCAGCAGACGCTAAGTCCATCCCGTGTCAAGTTGCGGCTAATGCTGTTTACTAGTGCCCTGAAGAAACCGATCGTACAGCTCCATGGCGTGAAGCTTCGTCTCGGGATCCATCTCTTGGCTCTGGCCTCGGTCTCGTATCATACGTTCTGTGCAAAGAAAATTGGTTCCGAACGGGTTTTCACGTTTGAGGCGAATCCAGCGCTTTCTTCTTTAATTAAAGAAACCTATGACCTTAATGAGGTATCATCAAATGAGGTATCATCAAATTTTGAAAATTGTCTAGTCGCGGACCATAACGGCGCGCAAACATTTTACATAAGTAAAGCATTTTGGGGATCCTCTATAATACCATCGCCGTCAGCGGCGCCAATACAGATTACCACTCGCTCATTTAATGACGAGCTAAAACGAATCAAGCCGACTTTTTTAATTGTTGATATTGAGGGAGGAGAATGGGAATTGTCGCATTATATGCAGTTGGAGGGTGTAAGAAAAATAGTGATCGAGACCCACCCCTGGAAAATCGGGGAGGACAAAAATCTACTTGTGGAGAAGGCATTTGAAAATGCTGGTTTCAAAAAGATTTCGGATTTGAGTACAGATCACCATTTCTTTTATCAGAGACATGCCTGATTCTCTTTGACCCCGCGAAATAATGTAGATCTTAATGAAGATATCTTGCCTTGCAATCCGATAGATTCGGAACGACTTACCTAATTATTCAAAACATATCCTATACTGAGAGGCGGGGTATTGTATGGAGATCATCATGTCGAAGATTTCATTTATTGTTTTGGCTCTCTCCTTGATAATGTTGATTGGATGCGCGGCTGAGGTAAGAGGGCCTTCCGTGCGGGTAAAGGCGCCCTATCCTGCCGGTGTTGGCTATGATCCTGGTTATAGGGGTGGCTTCTGCCCGCCCGGACAGGCGAAAAAGGGAAGGTGTTAGAGCGCGCTGGCTCAAGGCTGACGCTTGGAAGCCTAGCCGAGAAGATAGGCTCAGAACCTCTTGGTGCAGGAGCGAAATACCGCGGCATTGGTCGGCTGCCGGTGTCTTGCCACGAGAGGGGAGGGTGCCGAAAAGGGGGATGATCAGCAGTAATTCTTGCGCACGGCCTCAAGTACCCGCCCGCCAGATCGGACGCGGCGAAACGCGATGAAACACGGCCGCCACCACACAGTCCGGAACCTCAAAATCTCCCTGCGCGGGGCTTTTAGCGGTAAAGGGGCCGATCCAGAATCCGTTGTTGAATTTGCGCCTTCATCGCTTGGAATTCCGAACTGTGAATATCCTTGAAGCGGTCCGCGAACTCCATTGGGGCGAGATTTTCCGGTAGATCTTTGAGGGTGGGCATGAATTGGGATTCTTCCGAGCTCTGACTGAGCGAGTCCTGAAGCTTTCGCGCTTTTTCCTCGGAGCGCACGGCGGTTTTGCCGAACAGCGCCCCGGCTTGATCCGCCGCTAGATCAATGAAACTAAAGCCACTGCCGTCGTGGGTATCGTTCATTTCCTTGGCGAGCCCGATCATATCGACCAGCGTGCTATGACCCGCCATCGCCAGGGTCGCCGAGCCCATGAAGTGCTGGGCGGTGTCGACTCGCCGATTCAGGAGCACGCCGCGGCGGACCGGATCGGCCGTGTCGGGCAAGCCGAGAGCCAGGCGCTTGCCATTCACGTACGCCCCCAGAACCATGATCAGGGCGCGATTTTCCGCGATCGGATCGTTATTGCTCGTAGAGCGTTCCTTGGCCAGCGCGAACAAGGGCTGCATTAGGGTGCCGAGGCGGACGAACCGCTTTAAGTTAGCCTGACCCACGACTTCCGACAGCTTGTCGTGATAGATCAGGAGGCGCTCCTTATCCGCCAGATCAGTGATCATGCCTTCCGCCTCGGCCAGAACGTTCCGGTTCCAGTTCAGATTCACCTCCAGGCGGCCGTCCCGAATGTGGATATCACGGACCAGTTGCTCGCCGACCTGGCTAAAGCGGGCGAGGGGCGTGTAGTGGAGAGCGCCTTGCATCAGCCAACCAATGATCGGCGAGGGCATGCTGAGCCAGCCGAGCTTGAGCCGCTTGATCTTGGCCTGGGGCTCGCCATCGTCGGCAATCAGCCGGACATTGAGGAACAGCGTGGGCGCGCCGATCGGCAGCCGAACGCTGGCGGTCAGACTCAGCCGGCGGGCCTCGATGATGCACGCGGCATGGCCTTCCAGTTTCTTTCGCAGCAACGCGAAGTTGGCGGCGGCGGTCAGATCCTCGGCGGTCAAGGCCAGCCTTTTCTGATGGGCCGCATCGGGCTCGTTGCGGACCGTATCGTGGATCAGGGTCCGGGCTCGGGATAGATACTGCTGAGTCGGCTCCGGGTGCGACACGATGGCCGGTTCGCCCTGCAGGATCAGAGCTAGAAGCAGAAGCACGAGGACCAGCATCGCGGCGGCTCCGCCCGCCACTATCCGGCCGAGGCGCCGCGCGCTCGGATACCGGGCCAGGCTGGCCGACAATCTCCCGAAAAAGCCGGGATCGCCGGGCCTTCGCGCTGGGAAGATTCTGGAGAACATGCTTTTAAAGAAAGCCGACCTTCCTCCCCCGGCAAAGCCCGCCTAGCCCACAAGCGAATGGGCTCAATGCATTCGGGCCTTTCGGCCCACGGCCAGGCTAGGCAAGGATTCGGATTGCTTATAGAGGGTCAGGGCCCACAGATTATCCTGATCGTCGTGGCGAAGTATGTAAATGCCGTCGGTGGTGAGCAGCTTGAAATAGCCGTGGTCCGAGGCCAGCCAGCGGTCCAGTACCTCGACGACATCGATGCGTCGCTCGCCCAGGAAAAAAGCGGAAGGTTCGGGGATGCCTTGCTCGCTTCGATGGGCTAGCACAATGATCGGTTGCAAATTCTCGGACATGGCACACTCTTTGGTTGCGTTCGCGATAACGTCCGGGATTGTCTCAAAGTGTCGGCCTTGGCGTAAGAGCCTTGCCGGCGACCGAAAGTCGCTTTTAGGTCCCCGTGGAGCCCATCGGCGGATCGCGACTAACCGCGGCGCTCGAGCCGCACCGAGAAGCGGTTCGAGCGCCGAAGGTGAGCCAATAAAGACCTGGGAATTCCTATTTATTCGGAGGGATGCGGATTTTCTGGCCCGGGAAGATCCGATCGGGATCCTTGATGACTTCCCGATTGGCTTCGAAAATCTGCGTATATTTCTCGGCGGAGCCATAAAACTGCTGCGCGATCTTCGATAAGGTGTCGCCCGACTGGATGACGTAGTACTGGATGCTGGCATAGCTCTCGACCGCCTTGGGGGTTGACGTTGCGGCCGCCGCCGGAATCTTTACGCCATCCACGTTCACCGATTCGACGCCTTGCACGTTGCCGGCCATGAGGACAGCTTTCTGCACGGCCTCGGGCGAATCCGCCTCGCCTCCGAGATAAACGGTTGAGTTTTTATAATCCACCGTGAGGTTCTTGATTCCCGGATTGTCGGTTTCGATGGTCTCCTTAATTTTTTGGGCAGCCTGGCCCTCCTCGGAAAACAGTTTATGGCCGATGTTTTTGACGAAATCGAACAGTCCCATATTCATGACTCCTCAAGATAAGGGGTTAAAAGACAGTTCCACGCTTTACTTTCCATTGGACCAGAGCAGGCCGCAGAGTTCGCGGAAAGAAATGCCTCAAGCCCTCAATCGGTAGCCGACCCCGGATTCGGTGAGCAGGTAGCGTGGCCGGGCGGGATCCGCCTCCAGTTTTTGCCGGAGCTGGCTCATGTAGATGCGAAGATAATGGGCATGGTCCACATACGCCGGACCCCATACTTCCTTCAAGAGCTGGCGATGGGTCAGCACCTTGCCCGCATGTTTCACCAGCACCGCCAACAGCCTGTACTGAATGGGCGTCAGGTGGATTTCTTCATCGTCCACGTACACCAGGCGCCTTTGAAGATCGACTCTTAGATTGCCGGTGGAAAACGTTTCCCCTTGGGCGGCGGGGGCGAGGGCCGCATGGCGCAGAGCGACCCGGAGCCGGGCCAGCAGCTCGCCCAGGCCGAAAGGCTTGACCAGATAATCGTCGGCGCCGGCGTCCAGCGCCTCGATCTTGTCCTGCTCGGCGCCGCGGGCGGAAAGAATGAGAATGGGCAGCCGGGTCCAGGCGCGGAGGGCCTTGACGACGTCCACCCCGTCCAGATCCGGCAGCCCGAGGTCGAGAATGACAAGGTCCGGTTTTCGGACACCCGCCTCCACCAGCCCCTGCCGTCCGGTTGCCGCCTCGAAAACCTGAAATCCCTGAGCGCCGAGTCCCGTGCGCAGAAAGCGCCGCATTTGGGGATCGTCCTCGATCACTACCACGACTGGCGCAAGATCCGCCATGGCGCCGCTCACCCGGCCGCTTCCAGCTCGAGACTGGGCTGCGCCTGTTCGAGCGGGAGAATGAACGTGAATACCGCCCCGCCGGTGCCGCGGTTCTTGGCCCGGATCCAACCGCCATGGGCTTCGACGATGGACCGGCAGATGGCCAGCCCAAGCCCCACGCCGCTTTGAGCGCTCTCGGGGTGAATGCTGGAGAATTTCTCGAATACTTTCTCTTCTTTACCGCTGGGGATGCCGGGTCCTCGGTCGAGCACCGATACGGTGACGGTAAAGGCGGACGCTTCGGCGGTAATCTCAATGGGGCTGCCAGGCGGCGTGTATTTCGCCGCGTTTTCCAGGAGATTGGCCAACACCTGTTCGATCATGACCCCGTCCACGTAAATCAGCGGCAGATTCCGCGGCAGCCGGACCGAGACCATGCGCCCCTTCAGGTGACGTTCCAGACGGTTCAGCACCGTGCCGATCAGCTCCTCGAGCACATGCCACTGCCTGTTCAGCTTCACCGCGCCGGCCTCGAGCTTCGCCATGTCGAGGATATTGGCAATCAGGTTGGACATGCGCACCGCTTCCTCGAAAATGGCTCGGCCGAGATTCTGCCGGTCCTGAGAATTGAGCGCCTCGTTCTGTTCGACCAGCGTGCTGGCCGAGCCGACGATGGTCGCCAAGGGGGTGCGAAGATCGTGGGAGATCGAGCTCAGCAGGGAGTTCCGAAGGCGTTCCGCCTCCATCTCCACCGCCGCGGCCCGCGCTTGCTCGGCGAGCCGTACCCGTTCCAAGGCGTGGGCAATCTGGTTCAAAAAGGTTTCCAGGAGTTTTTGCTGTTCCGGCAGGAAAATCCGTCTGAGATTCGCCGGCCGCATCGCCAGGACGCCGATGGCTTGGCTTTCGGACACCACCGGGAAATAAACCGCCTGGGCGCCCGCGAGGGTGTGAGTGCCCTGGCCGGCCCTTTCCTTGTGATCGTAGACCCACTGCGCCACGCTCAGATCGACGCCAGGCAGCGATTGATCCAGGCGTTTCTCCCGTGGATAAACGAGGCGGCCGGTTGCGTCCGGGAACAGGATGACGTTGCGGCTGCCGAACTCTGCGTGGATGTGGCGGGCCGCGATACGCACGATTTCGCCTTCGCTGCGGGCCGCGGACAACTCCCGGCTCATGGCGTACAGGACCGTGGCACGGCGCTCCCGATGCGCCGCGACCCTGGCCTGGTAACGGACATTGCCCATGAGCTGGCTGATGACCATGGCCACCGCGAGCATGCCGGCGAGGGTGACGAGGTACTGGGTGTCGGAGACCGTGAAGCTGTAAAACGGCGTCACGAACAGAAAATCGAGGGCGGCCACGCTCAGGATCGACGCCAGAATGGACGGTCCCCGTCCATAGCGGACAGCGACGAAAACGACCCCCAGCAAATACACCATGACCAGGTTGGCGAGATCGAGACGGCCGAACAAGAACTTGGCCGTCAGGGTACAGCCGGCGGTGACGAGGACCGCCCAGACATAGCGCCGGTGCTGGATACGCCGACCTGCTTCCGAGGGTTCGTTCAGCCCCGGCGGCGGGGCCTCACGGAACAGCGAGAGTTTGCCGTCGCCCGGCTCGGCGCCGTGGGGACGGCCGAGCAGATAGACATTGACGTCGTGCGCTTCACTGATCAGGGTATCGGTCACCGATCCCAGGAGCCAGCGCTTCCAGCCGCGCCGGGTCGGCTTGCCCATCACGATCTTGGTGACGTTGCGTTCCCGCGCGAACTCGAGTATGGCGGTACTCATCTCGGCCGCGCTCAGGGTCATGGCCTCGGCACCCAGCTGTTCCGCCAGGCGCAGGATGCGCAGCACCGCATCGCGTTGCGCCGCCGGCAGCCGTTGCAGCTTCGGCGTCTCCACGTAAGCCACGATCCACTCCGCCCGCAGCGCCATGGCGAACCGCTTGCCGGCCCGCACCAGGCGTTCGGCCAGCGGGGTAGGGCCGATGCACACCAAAATGCGCTCGCCCACCTGCCAGACCTCGCGAATGGCATGACCTTCGCGGTAGTGCCGCATTTCCGCGTCGACCCGGCTGGCGGTTTGGCGCAGGGCCAATTCCCGCAGGGCGATCAGATTGCCCTTGCGGAAAAAATTCTCGACCGCGTGCTGGGCTTGTTCCGGCAGGTAAACCTTGCCCTCCTTGAGCCGGCCCAAAAGTTCGTCGGGCGGGAGGTCCACCAGCTCGACCTCGTCGGCCCTCTCGAACACCGTGTCCGGCACCGTCTCCCAGACCCGGACGCCGGCGATTTGGCCCACGTCGTCGTTGAGGCTTTCCAGATGCTGGACATTGAGCGTGGTGTAGACGTTGATGCCGGCGTCCAGCAGTTCCTCGACATCCTGCCAGCGCTTGGGATGCCGCGAGCCCGGCGCGTTGGCGTGGGCCAGTTCGTCGACCAGGAGGATGGACGGCTTGCGCTTGAGCGCGCCGTCCAGATCGAATTCGCGGAGCGTCGCGCCGCGGTATTCGACGCTCCGGGTCGGCAGGATGTCGAGGCCCTCCAGCAAGGCGGCGGTCTCCTTGCGGCCGTGGGTTTCCACCAGCCCCACCACCACGTCGATGCCCTCGGCCCGACGTTCCCGCGCCGCCTCCAGCATCGCGTAAGTCTTGCCGACTCCGGCCACCGCGCCGAAGAAGATCTTGAGCCGCCCGCGCCGGGCCTTGGCCTCTTCGCGCTCGACCTTGGCGAGCAGGACATCGGGGTCGGGACGGTCGGAAATCATGGGGGCGTGATTATTCCGCTCTGAGGCCATTGGCGAGTTCGCCTCGCTTACAGCCAGCCGATCCGCTTCAGCCGAAAGTAAAGCAGAATGCAGGCGATGGCCAGGCCGCCCAGGATGGCGGGATAGCCGAATGCTGCCTCCAACTCCGGCATGTGTTTGAAATTCATTCCGTACAGGCTGAAGACCATGGTCGGAATCGCCAGGATCGCGCCCCATCCCGCCAGCCGCTTGACGACTTCGTTTTGGCGAACGGTGGTCAGCGTGAGATGCACCTGCATGGCGGCCGTGAGCATTTCCCGCATGCCGTCAATGGCTTGGTTGATACGCTCCACATGGTCGGTGATGTCGCGGAAATAGGGCTGAACGTCCTTGGGAAGGATATCCGCATGAAAGCGCGTTAGATCGCTGCACATATCCGGCAGCGGCGTGGTGGCCGAGCGCAGCACCAGAAGCTCGCGCTTGAGTTCGTACAAATCTTCCAGCAATTGTGGGTTGACCTGCTGCTTGAAAATCTCGGTTTCCAATTGCTCGAACCGGGCGTGTAAAGCATCGACCACGGGTACATAGTTGTCCACGACATAATCCATGAGCGCGTACAGCGCGAAGCCGGGCCCCTTGGCGAGCCGTGCGGGCATGCTTTCGCAGCGCTCCCGGACTTTTTGGTAGCTTGAGGACGCGCCATGCCGAACCGAAACCAGGAACCTCGGGCCGACAAACAGATGGGTTTCGCCCAGTTTCAGCCGCTCCCCGGCCATTTCGGCGGTATGCAGCACCAGAAAAAGCGATTCGCCGTATTCTTCCAGCTTGGGGCGTTGGTGAGCCGAACAGGCATCCTCGATCGCCAGTTCGTGGAGACCAAATTCCACTTGTATTTTTGCGAGCAGATCGGCATCGGACTCGCGCAATCCCAGCCATATGAACGTCTCCTTTTCCTTCAATACCTCACTGATGTCTTCGATATCGATGGCGCCGAGACGCTTACCTTCCCGGTAAGCGATGCAGCTCATCACCATGCTCCGGTGCTGTCCGCAGAGTGCGCCGCTGTTCGGTGGCTTTGACGCCTGGTCCAGACTATCGAGTCGTGCTGGCGGCATATTCTCGGTATTCATTCGACTGCGCTCTGCGAGGTACGGTGTTATGGCGAAAGGATTTTGGCTCTGGTGCAGCGGAACACTATGTCCATTCCTAAAAACTTAGGGTCTGGCATGCGGTTGCCGAAGCCGGGTTTAGATTATCTCCGATGAGGTTCGCCCCAAGAACCGGTAAATTCCCGTCGGCCTGATTTACTGAGACTGGCGATGGAGGAAGGTTGTCATAGCCGTCCTTCCAAGCGCCCGATTGAGCAACAGCACGTTGACTCGCGGTTCTCCGAACAGACCCCATTGCCGGCCTTCCGTGTACTGGGCGACCAGCTTCCGCACCGTTTCCGGGGCGAGGCCGCGCGCGCGGGCGACGCGGTTCACCTGATATTCCGCCGCCGCCGGGCTGATGTGGGGATCGAGGCCGCTGCCCGAAGCGGTCACGAGGTCCACCGGGACCGGCGCGGCGTTGCCGGGATCGGCGGCGCGCAGCGCCTCGATCCGCGCCTTGACCGCTTCCACCAGGGCCGGGTTGGTCGGCCCCAGGTTGGAGCCGGAGGAAGCGCCGGCGTTGTAGGGATAAGGCGCGGTGGCGGAGGGCCGGCCCCAGAAATACTTGGGATCGCCGAAGGGCTGGCCGATGAGCTCCGAACCCAGCGGTTTTCCATCCCTCTCCAGGATCAGGCTGCCGTTGGCCTGGTGGGGAAACAGGATTTGGGCGAGGCCCGTGACCGCCAGCGGGTAGAGTAGGCCGGTCAGGACCGTCCAGATGACGAGCATGAGAAAGGCCGGTTTGAGTTGGGTGGACATGGAAAGACTCCTCTAGGCTAGTCCCAGGGCCGTTAGGATCAGGTCGATCGCCTTGATGCCGATGAAGGGCACGATCAAGCCGCCGAGGTCGTAGATCAGGAGATTGGCGCGGAGTAGCCGGGCCGCGCCTACCGGCCGGTAGCGGATGCCCTTCAGGGCCAGCGGGATGAGCGCCACGATGATGAGGGCGTTGAAGATCACCGCCGACAATATGGCGCTCGCGGGGGTGGCGAGATGCATGACGTTGAGCACGTTCAGGGCCGGGTAGGTGCTGGCGAAGGCCGCCGGGATGATGGCGAAGTACTTGGCCACGTCGTTGGCGATGCTGAAGGTGGTCAGGGCCCCGCGGGTCATGAGCATCTGCTTGCCGGTCTCGACGATCTCGATCAGCTTGGTGGGATTGGAATCGAGGTCCACCATGTTGCCGGCTTCCTTGGCCGCCTGGGTGCCGGTGTTCATCGCCACCGCCACGTCGGCCTGGGCCAGGGCCGGAGCGTCGTTGGTGCCGTCCCCGGTCATTGCCACCAGCCGGCCCTCCGCTTGCTGGTGCCGGATCAGCCTGAGCTTGGCTTCCGGGGTGGTCTCGGCCAGGAAATCGTCGACCCCCGCTTCGGCGGCGATGGCGGCGGCGGTGAGGCGGTTGTCGCCGGTGATCATGACGGTCTTGATGCCCATTTGGCGGAGCTCCGCAAAACGCTCCTTGATGCCGCCCTTGACGATGTCCTTGAGCTCGATGACGCCGAGTACCCTGGCGCCATCGATCACCGCCAGAGGCGTGCTGCCGCGCCGGGCGACATCGTCCACCAGCGTCTCAACGTCCGGCGGGAAAAGCCCGCCCTGCTCTGCCACCAAGCGGCGGATGGCATCCGGCGCGCCCTTGCGGATCTGCCGCGGCCGTCCCTCCCCGGCGGGGGCAGGCAGGTTCACGCCGCTCATCCGGGTCTGGGCGCTGAAGTGCACGAAGGTGGCACCCAGCGCCTGGATATCCCGCTCCCGGATGCCGAACTTCTGCTTCGCCAGCACCACGATGCTGCGCCCTTCGGGCGTTTCGTCCGCCAGGGAGGCGAGTTGTGCGGCGTCCGCCAGATCCTTCTGCAGAACGCCGGCCACCGGCAGGAACGCCGCAGCCTGGCGGTTGCCCAGGGTAATGGTGCCGGTCTTGTCCAGGAGCAGCACGTCTACGTCCCCGGCGGCTTCTACGGCGCGGCCCGAGGTCGCCACCACGTTCTTCTGCATCATGCGGCCGATGCCGGCGACGCCGATGGCCGAGAGCAGGCCGCCGATGGTGGTCGGAATAAGGCAGATCAGGAGCGCCACCAGCACGGTGACGGTGACCGCCTGTCCCGCCCCGGCGGCCTCTATGCTGTAGAGCGAGAACGGCAGCAAGGTCACGGTGGCCAGCAGGAAAACCAGGGTCAGCGCCACCAGGAGGATGGTCAGGGCGATCTCGTTGGGCGTCTTCTGCCGCTTGGCGCTTTCCACCATGGCGATCATGCGATCCAGGAAGGTTTCCCCCGGATTGACGGTGATCCGGACCACCAGCCAGTCCGACAGTACCCGGGTGCCTCCGGTCACCGAGCTGAAATCGCCGCCCGATTCGCGGATGACCGGCGCCGACTCGCCCGTGATGGCGCTCTCGTCCACCGAGGCGACGCCCTCGATCACCTCGCCGTCGCCGGGGATGAAGTCGCCGGCTTCCACCAGCACCACGTCCCCGCGCCGAAGCTGGGACGCCCCGACGGTGGCGAATCCCGAGCCATAGCGGGGCTGATCCAGCTTCTTCGCCACGATGTCGCGCTTGGCGCTTCTGAGGAAGGCCGCCTGGGCCTTGCTGCGGCCTTCGGCCACGGCTTCGGCGAAATTGGCGAACAGCACCGTGAACCACAGCCAGACGGACACGGCGAGGATGAACCCGGCCGGCGCTTCGCCTTTCCCGATCAGCGCCTGAATCCAGAGCAGCGTGGTGAGCACGCTGCCGAGATAGACCACGAACATGACCGGATTTTTCCATTGCTGTTGCGGCGCGAGCTTCCGGAACGACTCCCGCAGGGCTTCCGAGAGGATGTTCCGGTCGATCAAGGCGGGCGCCGCGCCTCTTGGCCGATGGGGATACTTGAAGGCCGCGGGCGGCGTTTCCGCCGCCGGCTGCTCGGCTCTCATTTTCGGTTCTCTGGACCACGGTGCCACGGATTTCTTGTTCATCGGAATCTCCTATCCGGCGATCATTTCATGCCGATCATCGTGAGGTGCTCGACCACCGGTCCCAGCGCCAGGGCAGGCACGAAGGTCAGCGCGCCGACCAGAAGCACGGTCCCGATCAGCAGCACCACGAACAAGGGAGTATGGGTCGGCAGGGTGCCGGGCCCCGCGGGCACGCTCTTCTTGGCGGCGAGGCTCCCGGCCAAGGCCAGTACCGGGACGATCAGGAAGAAGCGGCCGCCCCACAGGGCCACGCTCAGCGCCGTGTTGTAGAAAGGGGTATTGGCGGAGAGCCCGGCGAAGGCGCTGCCGTTGTTGCCGGTGGCGGAGGTAAAGGCGTAGAGCGCCTCGCTGAAACCATGGGCGCCGGGGTTGAAGAGGCTGCTCCGGCCGACACCCAGCATCATCGCCAGGGCGGTGCCGCCGAGAATCAAGAGGGGCGGGATCAGGATGACGAGGGAAGCCATCTTGACGTCGAAGGCCTCGATCTTCTTGCCCAGGTACTCGGGCGTGCGCCCGATCATGAGCCCGGCGATGAACACGCCGATCACGGCATAGACCAGGATGCCGTAGAGCCCGGAACCGACCCCGCCGAACACCACTTCGCCGAGCTGGATGAGCGCCATGGGAACCAGCCCGCCCAGGGGCGTGTAGGAATCGTGCATGCTGTTCACCGCCCCGCAGGAGGCGCCGGTGGTCACGGTGGCGAAGAGCGCCGAGTTGACGATGCCGAAGCGGGTCTCCTTGCCCTCCATGTTGCCGCCGGGCTGCTGGCTCGATGCGGTCTGGTCCACGCCCAGGTCCGCGAGGGCCGGATTGCCCGCCTGCTCCGTATACTCCGCCACGGCCAGAAAGCCGAGGAAGAGCAGCGTCATGGCGGCGAGTATCGCCCAACCCTGGCGGGTGTCGCCCACCATGCGGCCGAAGGTGTAGGTCAGCGCCGCCGGAATGAGGAAGATCGCCAGCATCTCCAGGAAATTGGAGAGCGGCGTCGGGTTTTCGAAGGGGTGCGCCGAGTTGGCGTTGAAGAAGCCGCCGCCGTTGGTGCCCAGCTCCTTGATGGCTTCCTGGGAGGCCACCGGCCCCATCGCGAGGGTCTGTTCCCGGCCCGTCAGCCGTTCCGCGACAGGGTTGCCGGCGGCGTCCTTCAGGGGATTGCCGGCCTCGTCCAGCTTGGGCTGTTCGTAGCTCACGGCCTCCAGCAAAGGAACGGTGCGGTAGGGCGAAAAGTTTTGCACCACCCCCTGGCTCACCAGGACCAGGGCCAATAGCGTAGAGAGCGGCAGCAGGATGTAGATCGTGGTGCGAGTGAGATCCACCCAGAAGTTGCCGACGGTGTCCGCGTTATGGCGCGCGAAGCCGCGGATCAAGGCCACCAGGACCGCCATGCCGGTGGCGGCGGAGACGAAGTTCTGCACCGCGAGCCCGGCCATCTGGGTCAGGTAGCTTAGGGTGGTTTCGCCGACATAGCCTTGCCAGTTGGTGTTGGTGACGAAGCTGATGGCGGTGTTGAGGGCGGAATCCGGGCTGACCGCGCCGAAGCCCTGCGGATTCAGGGGCAAGAATCCCTGCACGCGCTGCAGGCCGTAGAGGGCCAGGGTGCCGAGGAGGTTGAACAGCAGGAGGGCGATGGCGTAGTCGGTCCAGCGCATCTCCCGTCCCGGATCGACACCGCAGACGCGGTAAATCAGTTTTTCGACCGGCGAGAACCAGCGGTTCAGGCCCGCCGGCTCGCCCTGGTAAACGCGGGCCATGTATCCGCCCAGGGGCTTCGCCAGTAGCCAAAGGCTCGCCCCATAGATCGCGATCTGCAAAAAGCCATTGGCGGTCATCAGAATTTCTCCGGATAGAGCAGCGCGACGACGAGGTAGAGGAACACCCCGAGCGCCAGGATCGAACTCAGCACGTAAAGCCAGCTCACGACGACCTCCCGAGCTTGTCGCAGCCATGAACGAGTGCGATGGTGAGGGCAAAAAACACCAGACTTAAAATCACATAGGCGATGTCCATACGAGACCTCCAATCGCAAATGGTCACTTCGGGAAGGATCGGTTCGGTGCTCCCGAACCGATCGTTTGCGATTGGGGCGCCGAAGTGACCCTTCCAATCGCAAACGGTCCTCCGGGGAGCGCCCGGAGGACCCTTCCTCAACGATGCCAAAGTAAGGAGTTGCAACCTTGTTTCGGGCCAAGTCACTGATTCCGAAATTCGGATTCCGGCGGTCAAGGTAATGAGAAAAGGCTAAAAATCCTGTAAGACTTCGCCGGAAACTTGTAAAGAAAGCGTAAAAACTGCGCGGGCCGTCCGGGAGGGAACTCGGCAGTCGGTGTTTCGGCGTTCCTGCGGATCGAGTGCCGAGGCTCATTTCGGGAAGGGCGGGTATCGTTGGCCGGCAGCGAGCCTGTTTGAATGGCAAGAAACGAGCGGCTGCGAACCGTCGCGCCAAAGCTGGCGGACGCAGCCGGTCAAAGGGCGTCAAGGCCCTTTTGAACGGGCGCAAGGGGCTGAGCGCAGCCCATCGCCACGGCCGTATTCACGGTAAGCGATCGCCTCGGAGAACGGTCCTTTCATAACTCATGGCATCTGGAGTAATCTGGCGAGCGCCCGGCCGTCCCGATACGGGCGGACGAGATAACAATGACTTTCACGAGGAGGTTATGGCCATGCCTTTTTTCATCTCCATCTTGCTCACCGCCGGAGTCGCCTACTGGTTCTACCAGACTTCGGAAAAGCTTGGCTCCAAATCGATCCACTGGGCCATTGCTGGAGTCCTGGCCTACCAGGTGCCCGCCTGGGCCTGGATGCTGCTGGTGTCCAAGCCGTACTTGACCGCGCTCAGGAGTACCGCCGCCAAGACTACCTTGACCGCTTCCCTGGTGGGCCACTCCTGGATCTTGGTAGGCTTGATCTCGGTGTTGCTGGTCTATAAGTTCTTGCTGCTGAGAACGGATGTGAAGGCCGCGCGGTACTGAAATCCTGAGGTGCCGTGGCGGCTCCGAAAGCTAGGATTGCCGAGTCGTAGGCTGCAGGCTGCCTGTCGGAGTGCCCGGCTCGAAGTAAGCCGGCTTGGAGGCAGCTCTTTAAAGATGAATTGAGAGGAAGCGGCTGGAACAATCGAACATGCCGCATTCTTACCGCGAGTCGCCGGAACGAAACGCATCCCCATTCATTCATGAGGTCGCGAGGAGGTCAGGATTGCCGGTTTCGAGCAGCGGCAGTTTCACCTCGAATTCACACCCCTTGCCAGGGCCGTCACTGCGCGCCTCGACCCGGCCACCGTGCATCGCGACGATGTTCTGCACAATGGCTAGACCCAGCCCCAGCCCGCCCTGGGAACGGTCCAGAGTGCGCTCGGCCTGGGTGAAGAGATTGAAAAT
>CADDYU010000045.1 GCA_902810705.1 Methylococcaceae bacterium | reverse complement strand
TGAGATAAGGGGCAACAAACGCCCACTCGTCGTCAGACACATCGCTCGGATACGGTTTTCGGGAAGTCGGAGTAGTCATGCCTACTCCTGACTCCTGCCTCAGAAAAAGTTCACAACAGCCTCTAAGTTTGTAAGGCGTAGGGCGGCGATTTCGCCACCGAGAACGTGAAAGCTGGGCATCTTGTCCATTGGGCGCCGGTTTCACGCCCCCTCGCTTCACCGAGAATCAGCGAGGCATGCCTGTTTCAGGAGCATTGGGCTCAATCAGGAGGATAGAGCGGCGTGGATCTTGTGTGACCAATCCATCAATTGCGAAAGCTTTGGGTCACCATCAAGCCGTGAATGCCCCCGTCCATGACGCCTATGCCAAGACGGCCGAATTGAGGCCGCAGGATATTCGCGCGGTGTCCTGGCGAGGTCATCAAGCCGGTGTGGACGCTTTGGAGATTGGGCGCGAGGGCCAGGTTCTCGGCGGCGATCAAAAACGACACGTTGGACTCACGCATCCGGTCGAATGGACTTTTACCTTCCAGGGTGTAATGAGAAAAATAGCCGCGCGTCAGCATGTCGGCCGAATGGCTCCGGGCCACTTTGACTAACGCCGGATCGAGTTTCAGGGGCGAGAGCCCAGCGGCGGCGCGTTCGCGGTTGACGAGTTCGAGCAGCTGTTTTTCAAGCTCGGGTCTTGGCTGAGGATGCTCGACCTTAAAGGGCAGCGAAACGCGCTCGTCCGGTTTCGGGTAGATCGTGATCTGACGATTAATGGGCTGGGTGAGGGCATCCTCGAAAATCGGCGCCAGGGCGGTCGTCAGGTGTTCGACGATCCCGGCCAGGCGGTTGGCCGTCCGGCTCGCGCGGGCGGCTTCGGATAAATCGCCGGGCAGCGGCACGACAAACAATAAAGCGGCCGCCAGGGCGGCCGTTACGAGTCCGTTCATGAGTCCCGGGAGCGTGCCGAGAAGGCGATTCAAGGGCCGTCGGTGAACGCCGCGTGGCAAGTGTCTGAGCAGCGCATTGCTGAGTAGTCGGATGATCAAGCCGGTAAAAAGAACAACAAGAATAAACGCGGCCGGTTTTTGCCACATCTCGGGCAGGCCGGTTTTCAAGCCCAGTAAGCCCGCCACCGGCTGATAAAAAAACCAGCCCGCGAGCAAGCTGCCCAACCAGCGAAGAAGATTGAGAGAACCCAAAATGAAACCTCGCCGCCATCCGCCCCAGACACCGAGCAGAATCAATATAAAGAGAAAAGCGTCAACTAGGTAAAAGCTCATATCGGTAAGCCCATTGCCGGCATGGGCGCTTGTGGTTGCCTGTTGGGGGCCCACGCCTTGCGGCGGTCTCGTCCGTGCCGCAATCCAAATCCTTCGGCGTTGTCAACGGCGGAACAACTTGTTTGAACTCAGCGAGGACTGGGCAGATTGAAAGTCCGCCCCCACCTGGATGATGCGGGCCCGCCCGTCGCTCATCCCTTTGACTGGGCCGGCGGTGCGCCGTTGCCTGGTGGACGGCTTGGCGGGGCGAGCCGCCTCAGCTTCCAGGTCAGGGGAAAGGCGAGCGCGCACAGCGCCGCCATGATCCAGAAGCCTCGCCCGCCCAGTCGCGCGTAGAGCGCGCCGGAGGCCAGGGTGAGCAGCGCGCTTGTCGCGCCGATGCCGACGGTGGCGTAGATCGCTTGCGCCGTGCCTTCGAGGCCGCGCGGCACGATGCGGGCGATCAACCGCATGCAGGCGAGATGAAGCAGCGCGAACGTGATGCCATGAAGCGGCTGCACCAAGGCCAGCGCCGTGACCGCGGAGGTCTGCGCCATCACGGTCCAGCGCAGCATGCCGGCCACCGCCGCAAGGGCCAGCGCGCCGGCCGGCGTCAGCCAGGTCACAAGCGCCGGGCCAACGATGAAGAACACGAGCACCTCCGCCGCGACCGACTCCGACCAGAGCAAGCTCACCAGGGCCGGGCTGATGCCGGCGGCGCGCCAGCGAATCACCGCGAAGGCATCATGCATGGCGTGACTCCCGAGGATGAGGGCCGCCACCAAAACGAGATTTCGAAACAGCGGCAGACCGAGCAGGATGAGCACGCCGCCGGTCGGCGCGCGCACGGCATCGGCCGGGTGAGCGTGCATCAGCTCCGGCACCAGAAGCGCGGCCAGAGCGGCCGCGCCAAGGAGCGAAGATTGCAGCCAAACGATCGCATCGAGGCTCCAGGCGCTCACCGCCTGTCCCGACAGCAACGTGCCGACGATGAAGGCGGCTGAGCCGGTGCCGCGCACCCAGCCGTACTCGAATCCCCGGCGCCCGCTACCCGGCGGCGGGACCGCCGAGCCGAGGGCCAGCGCATCGGCCAAAACGGTGATCGGTGCCAGCGCCGCGGCATGCAGCAGCATCACCGCGAAGAGCACCCAGAATCCGTGGACCGGAAGGTAGGCCAAGGTGACCGACGCGGCCAGCGCGGTAGAGACCATGAGCACGATGCGGAGCGCTTGGATCAAGTCGCCGATGCGGCCCGCGAGCGGCGCGGTGAGTAATCGCACGGCCGTGCCGATGCCAAGCGCGAGCCCGAGCTGCTCGGGCGATAGGCCGCGCGCACTGACAAAGGCGGGCAGAAACGGCGAAGCGACTCCGAACGCCGCATACATGAGAGCATAGAGCAGAACGAATCTCGCCAGCGCGGTGGATCGGATAGAATTCAGCATGGCTCAGGACAGAACAGTCGATCAACATGAGAGCACACGGGCTGGCTGACTCTCTTGTCGCTGAGCGTCGGGCGTTTCTGAACTTACGCGATACGCCGCTTGAGGGGTTGGCTTCTTGGAAGCCGCTAGCCGCCGTACTAAGTTTTTCCGCGAGGGGTCGATCCTGGCTTGCCGGGCGATATTGACGGTACCGTCCGCCGCACCGGCGCCAAGGGCGAGATCAGCGCCGCCTCACCGCAGGTGAAGAGTACGCCGTGAGGGCGAGAAAGCCAATGGAAGATAACGTTTCCTCGTTCGCTTCTAAGTGAAGGCGGCGATCCACCACGCGCCGTGCTCGCGTTCGAGGCGGAAGAACTCTCTAAAATCTAAAAACACGTTTATCTCCTGTGACGCTCGCACGTTAAAATAACCCGCCCCGCTCCGGGGTCGGTAACATCCACAGCCAGCTTCGAATGACCGTAGAACTCGCTTACCCCGCCTCCCTGGTGTCCCAATCCCTCCGCAAGGATCAGCACCGTTTCCACCGGTCTCTGGACAAACTTCGCGCCGATGCCAAGGCCGGCAAGGACATCGCCGCCGGACTGGAAGCCTTGCAAATCCGCCTCGCCGGATCGATCGCGGCGCGGGAAGCGAGGGCGGCCAGCGTGCCGAAACTCGACTACCCTGAGACCCTGCCGGTTTCGGCGAAGAAGGACGACATCCGGGACGCCCTGCTGAAACACCAGGTCATCATCGTCTGCGGCGAGACGGGTTCCGGCAAAACCACGCAGTTGCCGAAGATCTGCCTGGAAGCCGGACGGGGGCTTTCGGGCTACATCGGCCACACCCAGCCGCGCCGCATCGCCGCCCGCACCGTCGCGGCCCGCATCGCGGAGGAATTGGGGCAACCTTTGGGCCAGGCCGTAGGCTACAAGGTCCGCTTCCAGGATCACACCCGGCCGGAAAGCCTCATCAAGCTGATGACCGACGGCATTCTCCTCGCGGAAACCCAGCAGGACCGCTTTCTCGATCAGTACGATACCCTCATCGTCGACGAGGCCCACGAGCGGAGCCTCAACATCGATTTCCTCCTGGGCTATCTCAAGTGGCTCTTGCCCCGGCGTCCCGATTTCAAGCTCGTCATCACCTCCGCCACCATCGATCCGGAGCGCTTTTCCCGGCATTTCGGCCACGCGCCCATCCTCAACGTCTCGGGCCGCACCTATCCCGTGGAGGTGCGCTATCGGCCGGTGGACGTGGAAGAGGGCGACGAAACCGACAAGGCCGAGCAGCTGGCGATCCTCAACGCGGTGGACGAGCTGTGGCGGGAGCAGCCGGGCGATATCCTGATCTTTCTGTCGGGTGAGCGGGAAATCCGGGAAACGGCCGAATCGCTGCGGAAGCATCATCCTTCCAAATGCGAGATCCTGCCGCTGTACTCGCGCCTGTCGCAGTCCGAGCAGGAGCGGGTGTTCAAGCCTTCCGGCGCGCGCCGCATCGTGCTGGCGACCAACGTGGCGGAAACCTCGCTCACCGTGCCCGGCATCCGTTCGGTCATCGACACCGGCTACGCCCGCATCAGCCGCTACAGCCACCGCAGCAAGCTGCAACGCCTGCCCATCGAGAAGGTGTCCCGCGCCTCGGCCAACCAGCGCTCCGGCCGCTGCGGACGGATCGGCCCCGGCATCGCCATCCGCCTCTATTCCGAGCAGGACTACCTGAACCGGCCGGAATTCACCGACCCGGAAATCCTCCGCACCAATCTGGCGGCGGTCATCCTGCAGATGCATGCCCTGAAGCTCGGGGATATTTCCCGCTTTCCCTTCGTCGAGCCGCCGGACGAGCGGCTGGTCCGCGACGGGCTTCGGACCCTGCAGGAGGTCAACGCGCTGGACGAGCGCGGGCAGATTACCGGCATCGGCCGCAAGCTCGCGAGGCTCCCGGTGGACCCGAGGCTCGGGCGGATGCTCCTGGCCGGGGCGGAGGAGCATTGCCTCTCCGAAATCGCCATCATCGTCGCCGCCCTGAGCGTCCCCGATCCCCGGGAGCGACCGGCGGAACAGGCCCAGAAGGCGGATCAGATGCACTCTCAATTTCGCGACGAGAACTCGGATTTCCTGGCTTTCCTGAAGCTGTGGAACGAGTTCGAGGCGCAGAAGAAGCATTTGTCCAAATCCAAGCTGCGGGAGTGGTGCCGGGACAATTTCCTGTCCTACGTCAGGATGACCGAATGGCACGACATCCACGGCCAGATCATGGAGGTGGTGAAGGGCGAGCTGGACCTGAGGCTGAACCAGGCGCCGGGCGAATACGGCGAAATCCATCGGGCGCTGCTGTCGGGGCTCTTGTCCAATGTCAGCCTCAAGCAGGAGCAGAACGAGTACGTCGGCGCACGGGGCGCGAGGCTCTTCATTCATCCCGGCTCCTTCCTGTTCAAGGCCAAGCCGAAATGGATCATGTCCGCCGAGCAGGTGGAAACCACTAAGGTCTACGCCCGCACCGTCGCCAAGATCGAGCCGGACTGGATCGAAAAGATGGGCGCCCATCTCGTCAAGCAACAGCACTACGATCCGCATTGGGAGCGCAAGGCGGCGCGGGCGGCGGTGCACGAGCGGACCACCTTGTTCGGGCTCGTCATCCAGGCCGGGCGGAAGATTCCCTACGAGCGGATCAACCCCAAGGAAGCGCGGGAGCTGTTCATCCGCCACGCCCTGGTGTACATGGACTATGACAGCAAGGCGCCGTTCTTACTGCATAATCTGAAATTGCTCGAAGAGGCGGATTATCTCCAGCAGAAGGGCCGGCGGGCGGACCTTCTGGTGGACGAGGACTGGCTGTTCCGCTGGTTCGACGAGCGCATCCCGGAGGACGTGGTGAACGGCGTGAGCTTCGAGCGCTGGCGCAAGGCTGCGGAAGCGCGGAATCCCGATATCCTCAAGCTCAGCCGGGCCGACATCACCGCCAAGGAAGACGCCTCCCTGGACGCCAGGAATTTCCCCGACCACTTCCAGGCAGGGCCGCTGCGCTTCCAGCTGCAATACCGCTTCGAGCCGGGCCACGAGGATGACGGCGTCACGACAATCATGCCGCTGCATCTCCTGAACCAGCTCGACCCCGAGCCGTTCCGCTGGCTGGTGCCGGGGCTGCTCAGGGAAAAGATCGTCGCCCTCATCAAGTCCCTGCCCAAGACCTACCGTATCCATTTCGTCCCGGTGCCGGACCACGCCGACCGGGCGCTGCCCATGCTGGATATCGGACGGGGCTCGCTGTACGCCCAACTGGCCTCGGCGCTGAAGAAGACCGGCGGCATCGCCCTGTCCCCCGACGCCTTTCGGGAGGATACGCTGCCGGCGCATCTCCGCATGAATTTCGCAGTGGTGGACGAATTCAACGCCGTCATTGACCGTTCCCGCGATTTGAAGGAACTCAAGGCCCGCCACTCCGCCGACGCCGGGAGGAATTTCCAGCAACTGGCCCGGCAGGCGTATCTGCACACCGGCTGCAAAGACTGGAGCTTCGCCGATCTGCCGCGATGCTTCGACGGGCAGCACGATGGCCAGACCGTCTACGGTTTCCCGGCGGTGGTGGACGAGGGCGAGACGGTGGGTGTCCGGGTGTTCGATACCCCGGAAGAGGCGGCCCGTCAGCAGCAACTGGGACTGGCCCGATTGTTCCGGCTGGTGCTGGCGAAAGAACTTAAGTACTTGAAAAAGAATCTGGCGGTGAACGCCCAGGCCGAGCTTCTGTACAAGCAGCTGCCGGCCCATCCGTTTCTTTATCCCGAACTGAAATCCGGCCGCGACCTCCGTGAAGACCTGCTGGACCGGCTGATGGGCGCGCTGTTTCTGGAAGGCCAACCGGATATCCGCGATGCTCGGGCGTTCGAAGGCCGGCTCAAGGCGCACCGGACCGAACTCGTGCTCAAGGCCGACGAGATGGCCAGGACCGCGCAGGCCTTGCTCCAGCTCTACGGCGAGGCCCAGGCCAAGCTGAAAGCCTGCCGGGCGGGGCCGGCCAGGGCGGACATGCAGGAGCAGTTGGCCCTGCTCATCTATGCGGGATTCTGGATCACGACGCCATACCGCCAGATCCGGGAAATGCCGCGCTATCTCAAGGCGGTGCTGCACCGGTTGGAGAAGTCCGCCCAGGACCCGCTGCGGGACCTGAAGCAGTTTAGCGAGCTGGAGCCCTTTTGGAGCCGTTATTGGAAAGCGGTCAAGGGCGCGCCTGGCCGGATCAGTCCTGAGCGGGACGGATTCCGCTGGCAATTGGAAGAGTTCCGCGTGTCCCTGTTCGCCCAGTCGCTCAAGACGCCATATCCGATATCGGCCAAGCGCTTGGAGGAGTCTTGGAAACAGGTGGGGGCGGCATCGTGAGTTTTACAAGAGATTTATGGCCTGCGGTCGGCCAAGCCTCTTGGTGGACATTGGCTTGCCTGCGACACTCTTGTTCGCAGCGGCGATGAGCTTTCCCTATATTTTCAGTCTTTAGGCATCGATCGATAAGCCGGCGCGCATCATCCTGGCGAACGCATTGAAGTTTTCCGCGACCCTTGTTGAAATTTAGGAGCCCAGCATGAAAATCGGCACGGCACTCACGCCCGGCGCGACCCGGGTGATGCTTTTGGGTAGCGGCGAATTGGGCAAGGAAGTCGCCATTGCCATGCAGCGCTACGGCGTGGAAGTCATCGCCGTGGACCGGTACCCGAACGCGCCGGCTCAGCACGTGGCCCATCGTGCCCATGTTATCGACATGACCGATCCGGCGGCGGTGCGGCGGCTGGCGGAGGCGGAAAGACCCCATCTCATCGTGCCGGAGATCGAGGCTATCGCTACCGAGGCGCTGGCGGACATCGAAGCGGCGGGGAACGCGGTGGTAATTCCCACGGCCCGCGCCGTACAGCTCACGATGAATCGGGAAGGCATTCGGCGTCTTTCGGCGGAACAGCTCGGCCTGCCCACCTCTCCCTACGCGTTCGCCGATTCGCTGGAGAGCCTTCGGCGAGGCGCGGAGGCCGTGAGCTATCCCTGCTTTGTCAAACCCATCATGTCATCATCCGGCAAGGGTCAGTCGCTGCTGCGCTCGGCGGCTGATTTGGAAGCCGCCTGGAATTATGCCCAAGAAGGCGGACGGGTGAAGCACGCCCGGATCATCGTCGAGGGCAAAATCGAGTTCGATTACGAGATCACCCTGCTGACGGTGCGCGCGCTGAACCGACAAGGCGAGGTGGAGACGCGGTTCTGCGAACCTATCGGCCATCGCCAGGAACACGGCGATTACGTGGAAAGCTGGCAGCCCCAGCCCATGACCCCGGCGGCGCTCGCGAAGGCGCAGCGGATCGCCCAGGCGGTGACCGACAGTTTGGGGGGCCGGGGCCTGTTCGGAGTGGAACTGTTCGTGCAAGGGGATGAGGTCTGGTTCAGCGAGGTGAGCCCGCGTCCCCACGATACCGGCATGGTGACGATGATCACTCAAGCGCAGAGCGAGTTCGAATTGCACGCCCGCGCCCTCCTGGGCTTGCCGGTGTCCACGGCGCTCCGCAGCACTGGCGCGAGCGCGGTGATTTACGGACGGATCGCGGGGGAGGGAATTGCGTTCGAAGGCTTGAATGAAGCGTTGACGGTCCCGGAAACGGAAATTCGCCTGTTCGGCAAGCCAGTGTCCCATCCGCGCCGGCGAATGGGAGTGGCGCTGGCGACGGGCGATTCCGTAGAGAAGGCGCGAGAACGGGCGCGGGAGGCGGCGGGGCGGATCGTGCCGGTACCGGCCTGAGTTCTGTGGGGAAACGGCCGGGTATTGCGGATGACTCGCCGGAAGCAGGTAAAACCAAAATTAGACTCGCGCGGTTTGCAAAATATCCGTTTCATGTAAAACTCTCTTGGTGCTTCTTCCATGATGATCCGCAAGACGGAGCTCCATGCCGAGATTGTCCCGCAGAGTCTTAGTGCTCTTGCCCTTGTTTTGGCCCGCTTGGACAAGCGCCGATGTTTATAAGTACGTGGATCGGAACGGCCGTGTGTTTTATACGGATAACCCGGACCATGCGGGTTACCAACTTATCATCAAGACTCCGGCGGGGTTTTCTAAGCCTCTGGGAATTTCCTTCGGCGCCGGCCGAAGGCGGAAGGCGGCCCCTATCGCCTTCGAAAAGAATCGCCGGCAGTTCACAGGGCTCATCGCGGATGCGGCCAGCGAATACGGGCTCGACCCTGCGCTGCTGCACGCCGTAATCCAGGCCGAATCCGCCTACAACCCCGTGGCCGTTTCACACAAGGGCGCCATCGGCCTGATGCAACTGATGCCCGAAACCGCAGCCCGCTATGGGGTTCGGGATCCGTACGATCCCGAAGAAAATGTCTGGGGCGGCGCGCGCTACCTCAGCGATCTCCTGGGGTTGTTCCGGTCGGACATTGCCCTGGCGGTGGCTGCGTACAACGCCGGGGAAAACAGCGTCATCAAGTACGGCAATCGAATTCCGCCGTTTCAGGAAACTCGGGATTACGTCTCCAGGGTTCTGGACTACTACAACCGTTTTTGAGTGAGCGGCTCAGAGCACCCCGACGCCGAAAGCCTCCAGCAGCCGAACCAGCCGAATGAGAGGTAGACCGATCAAGGCGTTCGGGTCTTCACCCTCGATCCGCTCGAACAGAACGATTCCCAATCCTTCCGCCTTGAATCCCCCCGCGCAATCAAAGGGCCGGTCCCGGTCCACGTAACGCGCGATCTGCTCCTCGGATAAGCAACGGAAGGTCACTTTGCACAGGTCCAGATCGGACTTGGTTTCCCCCGTGGTCGAATTTGCCACGCATAACGCGGTGTAGAACTCCACCGTGCGACCGCGAGCGCCCCGCAATTGATGGATGGCGTTGCGGCGATCCATCGGTTTGGTCAATTGTTTACCGTCGAGCCAAGCCACCTGGTCGGAGCCGATGACCAGGCTGTCGGCATGGCGGTGCGCTACGGCCCAAGCTTTCTCGGTGGCGAGCCGGAGGGCGAGGGCGTCCGGGGGTTCGCGATCGCGCGGTATTTCGGAAATGGCTGGCGGGATCGCCTCAAAGGGGAGGCCCAATTTTTTGAGAATTTCCTGGCGATAAGGCGAACTCGAGGCCAGTATCAATCGGGTAATCATACAAGGAATTGATGCAAGGGATCGGAGTCGAAGTGGGAGATGGTACTTTGACAGTCGCAAAGCTTTCCCTTTATCATTGTAGGATTATGTTCGACCGATTGCCGGATCTATTTGACCCTATTGAATTTGTCGAGAAAAAACGGCGCATCCAGGGTAGGGTGCCTTTGTCCAGCCTGGATCGGGTCCGCGATGTCCTTTTGCGCCTGGAAGGCGACGCGGAGGTCGATCTCGAATTCAAGCGCGAAGGCAGGATTCCATCCCTCGAAGGCTTCGTGGCAGCCGAATTGACATTGCAATGTCAATGTTGCCTGGAGGCTTTGACCTGGCCGGTACGCAGCGAAGTCCATTTGGGTGTGGTGGGTTCCATAGACGAAGTTAGCATCCTGCCCGAGGAATTCGAGCCGATGTTGGTTGAACCCGGTGGTATGGTCGCCTTGGCGGACATTATTCAGGATGAATTGTTGCTCGCCATACCCTCCATTCCCCAGCATTCGAGATGCCGCTTGTCACAGCCCGAAGCCACCGCGGAAAGCACCGACCATCCGTTCGCCATCTTGGCGGAATTGAAGAAAAAACCATCGTAGGAGTTCACCATGGCCGTACAGCAAAATCGTAAAACCCGCTCCAAGCGCGGCATGCGCCGTTCCCATGACGCCTTGACCGCAGCCGCGCTTTCCATAGAACCGACCACCGGCGAAACTCATCGCCGCCATCATGTCAGCGCCGACGGCTACTACCGTGGCCGGAAAGTGATCGCCACCAAGGAAGAATCGAGCGAAGAATAAATCCGGTGCCCGGCGTTCCGACTCTTGGTGAATGGCGCGCCGCGTTTAAGGCTTGATGGAAGCGAAAAAATTCTTATGACACAAAAGCTGACGATCGCCCTGGACGCCATGGGTGGTGATCATGGACCGGAAGTCATTGTGCCGGCTGCGTTGGAAAGCGCCAAGAACAATCCTGATTTATCCTTGATTTTGGTCGGAGATGAGACCGTTCTGAGGCAGCATCTCGGGGGAGCTGCGGAGAGGTTCGGCAACCGTGTCACGGTCCACCATGCCTCGGAAATCGTGGAAATGCACGAATCTCCGGCCAAGGTCTTGCGCAACAAGAAGGATTCTTCCATGCGCGTTGCCATCAATCTAGTCAAGGAGGGTGTCGCCGCCGCTTGCGTCAGCGCTGGCAATACCGGGGCCTTGATGGCTACGGCGAAGTTCGTGCTCAAGACCCTTCCCGGCGTCGACCGCCCGGCCATCATCACCGCCGTGCCCTCCAAGACCGGACATACCCATGTCCTGGATCTCGGCGCCAACGTCGATTGCAGTGCGGAGCACCTGTTTCAGTTCGCCGTAATGGGCTATGAGTTGGTGCGTGCGGTCGAGGATAACGAGCAACCCCGAGTCGGGCTGCTCAACATCGGCGAGGAGGAAATTAAGGGAAACGAGCAGGTCAAGCAGGCCGCAAGGCTTTTGGCCGATTCGCATCTCAACTTCGTCGGCTACGTGGAAGGCGATGACATCTTTTCCGGCAATGTCGACATCGTCGTGACCGACGGCTTTGTGGGGAACGTGGCGTTAAAAACCATCGAAGGCTTAGCCAAGATGCTCGGGCGGTCGATCAAGACCGAATTCGAGAAGAACGTTTTCACCAAATTGGCCGGATTGATCGCATTTCCAGTGCTTCGCGCTTTCAAGAGGCGCTATGATCCGAGGCGCTATAACGGCGCGAGCCTCTTGGGGCTGCGGGGCATCGTCATCAAGAGTCACGGCAACGCCGATTGCCTGGCCTTCTCCAATGCCATCCAAATTGCGGTGAAGGAAGTCGAAAAGGCGGTACCGACCCGCATCAGTGAGCGCGTGGCCAGCATTTTCGCTGAGAGGAAAACCGCGTGACACGGTTTTCAATGCTGCTTGGAACCGGCGGCTATCTCCCCGAAACCATTCTTACTAATGCTCAACTGACCGAGACTATCGATACCACCGATGAATGGATCGTGGAGCGGACGGGTATTCGGGAGCGCCGTATCGCAGCTCCGCATGAAACGGCGTCCAGCATGGCGGAAATTGCGGCCCGGGAAGCCCTCGAAGCCGCCGGGCTCGCGCCGAATGCTGTTGATCTTATCATCGTCGGAACCGCGACGCCGGATCGGATCTTTCCAAGCACTGCCTGCCTTTTGCAACAGCGGCTCGATATTCGTCATTGCGCCGCGTTTGACGTACAGGCCGCCTGCTCGGGATTCATCTTTGCTCTCAGTATCGCTGACCAATACATCCGTTCGGGAAACGCCAAGCACGTCTTGGTGGTGGGGAGCGAACTCAACTCGCGGTTAGTTGACTGGTCGGACCGGTCCACCTGCATTCTGTTCGGCGACGGCGCGGGTGCCGCAGTACTCGGGGCGGCGCGGGAACCGGGAATTTTCAGCACGCACATTAATTCGGACGGGCAGTATAAGGATTTGCTCTACGTTTCGAATCCGACTAACAGCCGTGGCGAGATCAACGAAAGCCCCTATATCAAAATGCAGGGCAACGAGGTATTCAAGATTGCGGTCAATACCTTAGAGCACATCGTGGATGAAACGCTGGACGCAAATGGTTTTGTGCAATCGGACATCGATTGGCTAGTGCCGCATCAGGCCAACATCCGCATCATCGCCGCCACCGCCAGAAAATTGAAGATGCCTATGGAGCAGGTGGTGGTCACTCTCGAGAGGCAAGGCAACACGTCTGCCGCCTCGATTCCGCTGGCCTTGAACGAAGCCATTCGGGATGGTCGCATTCGCCGTGGGCAGATCCTGCTTATGGAAGCGTTCGGGGCGGGATTTGCCTGGGGCTCTGCGCTGATTCGTTATTAAAATCAAAAAGCTTTGAATTAAAAAGAGATATTCTCGTCATGAGAGTCGCGGATAACGGTTTAGCCTTCATCTTTCCGGGCCAGGGATCCCAAGCCGTAGGTATGCTGTCCGAGTTGGCCGAGACTTTTCCCGAAGTGGAGTCGACCTTTCAGACCGCATCCGAGGTGCTGGGCTACGATCTCTGGGAATTAACGCAGAAAGGCCCCGAGGATCGCTTGAATAGCACCGAGAATACCCAGCCGGCGATGTTGGCGGCGGGGGTGGCCGCGTGGCGGGTCTGGTGTAGCAGAAGCAAGGTTCGGCCAGGCTGGATGGCTGGGCATAGCCTGGGTGAATACACGGCTTTGGTCTGCGCCGGCGCCTTGGGTTTTGAGGACGGTCTGCGGCTGGTCGCGGAGCGAGCGAGACTGATGCAAGCGGCCGTGCCGCCGGAATCGGGCGCCATGGCGGCAGTTCTCGGATTGAATGATGAGCAGGTTATCGCTGTCTGCCGGGACGCTTCGACCGAGGGAGAGACCGTCGCCGCGGCGAATTTCAATGCGCCGGGTCAGGTCGTGATCGCCGGCAATCGACAGGCGGTCACCCGCGCCATTGATTTGGCCAGGGTGGCAGGCGCCAAGCGCGCCGTGCTGTTACCCGTGAGCGTGCCGTCGCACTGCCCATTGATGAGGTCTGCCGCGGAAAGCCTCAAGCCGGTGCTGGATGCGGTAGTCCTGGACTCCCCCAGCATCCGGGTCGTCCACAACGTCGATGTCGCGATGCATCCCGCGCCCGAAGTTATACGTGCCGTCTTGCAACAGCAACTCTATGGATCGGTGCGCTGGACAGACTCCATCCTGTTCATGTCCCGGCAGGGTGTCGAGCGATTTGTGGAATGTGGACCCGGCCGGGTCTTGGCCGGCTTGAATAAACGCATCGTGCCGCGGGCGAAGACCGAAGCGATCTTCGACACCGGCTCTTTAGAGAAAACACTGGAACTCGTTCAATGAATGCTCAGATCGCAGTGGTCACCGGCGCGAGCCGGGGCATCGGAAAAGCTATCGCCTTGCGCCTCGCCAAAGAGGGACACACCGTTATCGGCACCGCGACGAGCGGGACGGGTGCTGCGGCGATTTCCCGTTATTTGGACGAGGCGCGCCTTGTGGGCGCGGGTCGGGTGCTTGATGTCGCTGAGCCAGGCTCCATCGAGAGCTTCATCAAGAGTGTAAATGACGAGTACGGCCCTCCGGCCATTCTGGTGAACAATGCTGGGATTACCCGCGACAACCTGCTTTTGAGAATGAAGGACGAGGAGTGGGACGACATTATCCGCACCAATTTGTCCTCGGTCTTCCGGCTGAGCAGGGCTTGCCTTAAGGGAATGATGAAGGCTCGCGGCGGACGAATCGTCAATATCACTTCGGTAATCGGGGCGACGGGTAATGCCGGGCAGACCAATTACGCGGCGGCCAAGGCGGGTATCGTCGGCTTCACCAAATCGCTCGCCAAGGAAGTCGGATTGCGCCATATCACCGTGAACAGCGTTGCACCGGGCTTTATAGACACCGATATGACGCAGGCCCTGCCCGAGGAGCACCGTCAGGCGCTGCTCGGCAATATTCCGCTGGCGCGGTTGGGGTCCGCCGAGGAAGTGGCTGCCGCGGTGGCCTTCCTGTGTTCGGACGAAGCGGCTTATATCACTGGGGAAACCCTGCACGTGAACGGCGGAATGTATATGGCATAATACGAAGCCCCGCCAGACATCCAACCAGGCAAGAAAGCGCCATTCCGATCCTTTTCTAAAAACCTCCGATTGCCTTCGGCCGTTTTTCGAAAGCGGGCATCGGCAGAAAAATCTTGTAATCACCGGGTTTCAAATTAAAATTTGCCCACTCGACAAACCCAGAGAAACACCTTGAGGAAAAAAAATGAGCGATGTAGCAGAGCGTGTTAAGAAGATCGTGGCCGAGCAGTTAGGCGTGAAAGAAGAAGTCTCCAACGAAGCTTCTTTCGTCGACGATCTCGGAGCCGATTCACTGGACACGGTCGAACTGGTAATGGCGTTGGAGGAAGAATTTGAGTGTGAAATTCCAGACGAGGACGCCGAAAAAATTACCACGGTTCAACAGGCGATCGACTACATCGAAAGCCATATCTAAATCAGTCAATCAGTGCCCCGAGGGTCGTGTACCTGTCGGGGCGTTTTTTCGCTTCAATGCAATCCATTAGGGAACGGCTTTGAGTAAGAGACGTGTGGTCGTCACCGGGCTGGGCGTGGTTTCGCCCGTGGGCCTCACAGTGAGCGAATCCTGGAATAATGTGCTGAACGGCAGAAGCGGCATCGGACCCATCGAGATTTTCGATGTGTCCGATTTCTCCACCCGTATTGGAGGTAGCGTCCGCGGCTTCGACATCACCCGTTATATCAGCGAAAAAGAAGCCAAGAAGATGGATGTCTTCATCCATTACGGATTGGCGGCCGGCTGCCAGGCCCTCGAGGATTCGGATCTCGCCATCACCGACGACAACGCCGAGCGGATCGGTGTGGCGATCGGCGCCGGCATCGGTGGCATTACGGGAATAGAAAACGGGCACAGCGCTTTGCTGAGGGGCGGTCCTAGAAAAATCTCGCCGTTTTTCGTGCCCAGCAACATTATCAATATGATCTCCGGCAACCTGTCCATCAAATATGGGCTCAAGGGGCCGAATTTCGCGATCGTGACGGCCTGCACCACCGGCACGCACAATATCGGCGAGGCGGCGCGGGTCATCGCCTATGGCGATGCCGATGTGATGGTGGCCGGCGGCGCGGAAATGGCGACCTCGCCGACCTCGCTCGGCGGATTCGCTTCGGCGCGGGCCTTGTCCCGCCGCAACGATGAACCGGCGCAGGCCAGCCGGCCTTGGGACAAGGATCGCGACGGATTCGTGCTGAGCGACGGCGCCGGTGTCCTGGTATTGGAAGAAGTGGAGCACGCGAAGCGACGGGGCGCCCGCATTTACGCCGAGCTGGTGGGGTACGGCATGAGCGCCGACGCCTACCACATGACCCAGCCGCCGGATGGCGGCGAGGGCGCGGCGCGCTGCATGCGCAACGCCTTGCGGGATGCTGGCTTGAATGCAGAAGATATTGACTACATCAATGCCCATGGCACGTCCACGCCCGCAGGCGATATTGCCGAGACCCTGGCGGTCAAATCCGTGTTCGGAGAGCATGCCTATAAGGTGGCGGTCAGTTCCACCAAATCCATGACCGGGCACATGCTGGGCGCCGCCGGCGGCATTGAGGCGCTGTTTTCGATCCTTGCGCTGAGAGACCAGATCGTGCCGCCAACCATCAACCTCGACGAGCCCGATCCCGAGTGCAACCTCGACTATGTTCCCCATACCGCCCGTGAGATGAGGCTGCGGTACGTGATGTCCAATTCCTTTGGATTCGGCGGGACCAACGGCACCCTCATTTTCAAGAAATTCGCCTGAAGCCCTCTCATTCGAGGGCTTGTGGCCGACTCGGCGGTCTTGGCGTCCGAAGCCGAAGGATTTCAGTCTTAACCAGCCCGGCTTATCATGGATGAAATCGAGAGGAGAGTCGTGAGCGGGACGATTCTGGTGAATGGCGAGCCGACCTCCTGCGTGAGCGCCCTCGACCGGGGGTTTCAATACGGCGATGGGGTATTCACCACCTTGCCGGTGTGTCGAGGGAGGCCGGCGGTTCTCCCGCGCCACTTGGCGCGCCTGGAGCGCGACTGCCAGCGTCTGGCCATTCCTTTCCCAACTCGCGATGCCTTGGCCCGGGAATCCCGGCTCCTTTCCGAAGCCTATCCGGACGGCGTGCTGAAGATCCAGATCACCCGCGGCGTCGGCGGCCGTGGCTACCGCCCGCCCGAACCGGCCCTGCCGACCCGGGTGCTCAGCATGCATCCGCCGCCCGATTATCCGCCCGAGCTCTGGACCGAAGGCGTCGAGGTCCGGTTCTGCCGCTTCCGTCTCGGCATCAACCCGGGCTTGGCCGGAGTCAAACACTCGAACCGGCTGGAGCAGATTCTCGCGCGCGCGGAGTGGTCCTTGGGCGACATCCGGGAGGGATTGATGCTGGACACGGATGGCCACGTCACCGAGGGCACCATGACCAACCTGTTTCTGGAGAAGTCGGGTGCCTTGATCACTCCGAAACTGGATTTATGCGGAGTGGCGGGAGTCATGCGGGCTCTGGTTTTCGAGGCCGCCGGGGAACTCGGTCTGGCCGTCGAGGAAACCCGTGTTCTGCCTGACCAGCTTTATGCGGCGGACGAGCTGTTCCTGACCAATAGCGTGGTCGGCGTGTGGCCCGTCCGCCGGATCGAGGGTCAAACTTTTCCGGTGGGACCCGTAACTCGCGAGGTGAGCCGATGGCTGGCAGTTCGAATTCAGGAAGAATCCGCCGCGGCTTGGGGCTGATCGGTGCCTTGGTGCTGTTAGCCGGCCTTGCCGCCGGTTGGCTGTGGAGGGATTATCGACTCTTCGTCGATAGCCCCTTGGGAATCCGGGAGACCGCTTATTTCGAGATCGGCAAGGGCGAGGGGCTGGCGCGGATCGCCGATAATCTCGCCGCGCGCGGCATCGTCGCGAAGCCGATGTGGTTCAAGGTCTTGGCGTTCACCCAGGGTGTCCACAAGCGCCTGAAATATGGCGAGTACGAGATTCCGCCCCACCTGACGCCTCGCGGCCTGCTGGACATGTTTGTCGCCGGGCGGGTCCGCCAGCATGCCGTCACCGTCGTGGAAGGCTGGACCTTCGCCGAATTGCTCGCCGCGCTCGCGAGGCACCCGGCCCTGACGGCGGATGTTTCGCAAAAGTCGCCGGAAGAGATCATGGCCCTGCTCGGCGCGCCGGGGCAGGCGCCCGAAGGACGTTTCTTTCCCGATACCTATTTCGTCACCAAGGGCACTCCGGCTCTGGAAGTCCTCAGGCGGGCTTATGGAAAGATGCAGGCGGTGCTCGCGCAGGAATGGCGGAATCGCGCCGTGCCCTTGCCGCTCGCCTCGCCCGACGAGGCCTTGATCCTGGCCTCCATTGTCGAGGAAGAAACCGCGCGTCCCGAGGAGCGGGCGGCGGTGGCGGGGGTTTTCATCCGGCGGCTCTCGAGCGGCATGCGGCTGCAAACCGACCCGACCGTGATCTACGGCATGGGAGCCGGCTTCACGGGCAATCTCCGCAAGGAAGATTTACTCCGGGATACACCCTACAATACCTACACCCGGCCGGGCCTGCCGCCTACGCCCATCGCCTTGCCGGGCCTCTCCGCCATTCGCGCGGCCCTGCACCCGGATGGCGGAACCAGCCTCTTTTTCGTCGCGAGAGGCGACGGAACCCACGTGTTTTCCACGACCCTGGAGGAACATCAAAGGGCGGTGGATCAATTTCAAAAGCGCTGACATGAGCGAAGCCAAGTTCATCACCCTGGAGGGGGGCGAGGGGGTGGGCAAGACCACCAATCTTCAATTCATCGAGCACTATCTGGCAAGCCGCAAGATCGAATTCATCCGCACCCGCGAGCCCGGCGGGACCCCCGCGGGCGAGGCCATCCGGAACCTGCTGCTGGGGCTGGAAGGACTCGGACCGGAAGCGGAATTGCTCTTGGTGTTCGCCGCCCGCGCCCAACATGTGGACCAGGTCATCCGGCCGGCCCTGGCGGCGGGAAGCTGGGTGGTTTCCGACCGCTTTACCGACGCCAGCTATGCCTATCAAGGCGGCGGCCGAGGGCTCGACCCGGCGGCCATCGGTTTTCTGGAAAATTGGGTGCAGAAGGGCTTGCACCCGGATTTGACCCTGCTGCTCGACGCCCCCGTCGAAATCGGCCTCGCGCGCGCCAAGCGCCGCGGCGGCCCGGCCGATCGGTTCGAATTGGAAGTGCCGGTGTTCTTCACGAAGGTGCGGCAGGCCTACCTGGAACGGGCCGAATGTTATCCCGAGCGGATCAAGGTGATCGACGCCGCCCGGCCTCTGGCCGAGGTGCAGGCCGACATCGCCCGACACTTGGACGCGCTGCGCCCTAGCTAACGCGCATGACCTCCGATTCCGCCCTCTATCCTTGGCTAGCCGATCCCTGGCGCGCCTTGAACGCCCATCTCGAGCTAGGCCGGGTGCCCCAGGCGATGCTGATTCACGGCGCGGCTGGGCTCGGCAAGACCCGCTTGGCGGAACTGTTCGCCCAGAAGCTCTTGTGCGAGCGCCCGGAGGAATTCGCCTGCGGCGAATGCGCCGGATGCCGCCTATTCCTGGCGGGAACCCATCCGGACTTCATCAGGGTGCACCCAACCGAGCTCGGCAAGAGCATCGGCGTGGACGCGGTGCGTCAGTTGATTGCCAAGCTGGCGCTCAAATCCCATTACGGCGGATTCCGGATCGTGATGATCTCCCCGGCTCATCAACTGAACATCAACGCCGCCAACGCACTGCTCAAAACTCTGGAAGAGCCGGCCGAGCGCACGCTGATGCTGCTGTTGACCGATTCCGCCTCGGCCCTGCCGGCCACCATCTTGAGCCGCTGCCAGAAGCTGCCGGTTGGTCCACCAAGCCTGGCCTTGGCTTGCCGCTGGCTGGAGGAATCGAGCCCGGGCTGTCGCGGCGGCATTCTGCTCGCGGCGACCGGCGGATCGCCGCTCAAGGCTCTGGCCTTGGCGGGTTCGGAGATACTCGAGCGGCGCCGAATGGTATTTTCCGAATTCGCCGCGGTCCTGCTCGGAAGCGCGGAGCCGGTCGCTGTCGCCGAGCGTTGGCACTCGCAGCCGCACGAGGAATTCATCGATTGGATAATGTCTTGGACGGCGGACCTAATCCGGCTCCGTAGTGCGCCCGATGGCGGAGAACCGCGGAATGCCGATCTTAAGCTTGAGTTGCAGCCCCTGGCTGCCCGGCTAAACTTGGAGAGCCTGTTCGAATATTGGAGCCTGTTGCTGCAAACCAAGCGGGTCCTGAGCGGGCAGGCCAACCGTCAGCTGCTCTTGGAGGAGCTGCTGATTCGTTGGTCGGATCTGCGCCGGCATCACGCCTGAATCGGAATTCATCCATGAGCGATATCGACAACTCGGCCCGCCAAGGCATCCTCTCCTTTACCATTCGGGATAAAAGTGTGCTTTACTCGGCCTACATGCCTTTCGTGAAAAACGGCGGGCTGTTCATCCCGACCAATCGCCCCTACCGCCTGGGGGATGAGATTTTCATGCTGCTTAATCTCATGGACGAGCCGGAGCGCATCCCCATTGCCGGCAAGATCGTGTGGATCACCCCAAAGGGCGCGGAAGGCTATCGCTCTCAAGGCGTCGGCGTGCAGTTCAACGAAGAGGACGGGGGCGCCACCCGCGCCCGGATCGAGAACCATTTGGCCGGCATGCTGGAATCCCCGCGGCCCACTCAAACGATGTAGCCTATTTCACCCGCATCCCCGGCTGAGCCCCTTCATCCGGGAACATTACGAATGGCCCGCCACGCTCGTCGCTGGCGGCCAGCACCATGCCTTCCGACAATCCGAACTTCATCTTGCGCGGCGCCAGATTGGCGACCATTACCGTGAGCTTGCCTTCCAACTGCGCCGGGTCGTAAGCCGACTTGATACCGGCGAACACCGTGCGCGGCCGCGCCTCGCCGATGTCCAGCGTCAGCTTC
Source organism: Methylococcaceae bacterium (assembly GCA_902810705.1). Classification (GTDB taxonomy): domain Bacteria; phylum Pseudomonadota; class Gammaproteobacteria; order Methylococcales; family Methylococcaceae; genus CADDYU01. The sequence continues at coordinate 10,121 of CADDYU010000045.1, read as the reverse complement.
AACAGCTTGTCCGCGCCCTGGACATGCTCGGCTTTAACGATGCGGGCGACGCGGAGGTCGATCTTGGCGAAGTCGTCGATGGAGATGGTGTCGGCGACTGGGTGGATCGTATGCTGCTGATGCTCGGCATGGCGCTGCTCCGAATGGGGTTCCGGCTGGGCGGCGGCTTGCAGGGTGGGTTTGTTGGCTTCCACGAGGGTCTCGATTTGCTTGGGGTCGATGCGGGTCAGGAGATGTTGGTAGGCATTGATGCGATGACCTTCGGGCAACAGAGTTTTGGCATCCGCGAAAGCCAGCGAAGGGAGGTTTAAAAATGCCTCGACCTGTTTGGCAAGCCCGGGAACGACGGGCTTCAGATAAATCGTCAGCAATCGAAATAGATTAAGGGTAATGCTGCAGACCCTATGTAAATGAGCAGTTTCGCCTTCCTGTTTAGCCAATTCCCACGGTTTCTCGTCATTGACGTAATAATTGACCTCGTCGGCCAATTCCATGATTTTTCGAAGCGCTCTTCCATAATCTCGATTTTCGTAATACGCAGAGACCTCATCGCTGGCGTTCTGAAGAGTCGCCACCAGATCGTGTTCCATCTCCTCGATTGCCCGCAATGATCCTCCGAACTTTTTGCTTACAAAACCCGCTGTGCGACTCGCAATATTCACATATTTCCCCACCAAATCCGAATTCACCCGCAGCACGAAATCTTCCAGATTGAGATCGATATCCTCCATACTGCCGTTCAGTTTGCAGGCGTAGTAATAGCGCAGCCATTCCGGATTCAGACCCTGCTGCAAATAGCTCTCGGCGGTGATGAAGGTGCCGCGGGATTTCGACATTTTCTCGCCGTTCACGGTGAGAAAGCCGTGGGCGAAGATTTTCGTCGGGGTGCGGAAATCCGAGTGTTCCAGCATGGCGGGCCAAAACAGGGCGTGGAAATAAAGGATGTCTTTGCCGATGAAATGGTACAGCTCGGCTTCGGAATCTTGCTTCCAGTAATCGTCGAAGTTGAGTCCCAGCTTATCGCAGAGATTCTTGAAGCTCCCCATATACCCGATCGGCGCGTCCAGCCAGACATAGAAAAACTTACCCGGCGCGTCGGAGATTTCGAAGCCGAAATAGGGCGCGTCGCGGGAAATATCCCAGTCGTTGAGGCCCGCCTCGAACCATTCCGCCATCTTGTTGGCGGCTTCGTCCTGTAAAGCCCCTCCGCGGGTCCAATCTTTAAGAAATTCTTCGCATTTCCCGAGCTTGAAAAAATAATGCACCGATTCCTTTCGCACCGGCCTGGCACCGGATACGGCGGAATAAGGATTAATCAAGTCGGTGGGGGAATAGCTGGCGCCGCAGACCTCACAGGAATCGCCGTACTGGTCCTTGGCGTGGCAGCGGGGGCATTCGCCCTTGATGAAGCGGTCCGGCAGGAACATTGCCTTGACCGGGTCGTAATACTGCTCGATGGTCCGCGACTCGATCAGGCCCCTGGTCTTTAGGCGGGCATAAATGGTTTCGGCAAGCTGCCGGGTCTCCTCCGAGTGAGTCGAATAGTAATTGTCGAATTCGATGTGAAAACCCTTGAAATCCCGCTCGTGCTCGCCCTTCACGCGGGAGATCAATTCCTCCGGCGTGATGCCTTCCTGCTCAGCCCGCAGCATGATGGGCGTGCCGTGGGTGTCGTCCGCGCAGACGTAATGGCACGCGTGCCCCCGCATCTTCTGGAACCGCACCCAAATGTCCGTCTGTATGTATTCCACCAGGTGGCCGAGGTGGATGGGGCCATTGGCGTAGGGGAGGGCGCTAGTGACGAGGATTTTGCGTGGCTGATTCATCGGGTTCCGTCGATTCCGGTTGAGAAATGCTGAAATTATCCCACAACGGCGGGGGACTTCCGACCAGCGGCTTGCGCTACAATCCGCCCGTCAGTTTTTTGGAAACTTCACCACCACGGAGCCGCGATGCACGAACTCATTCAATGGCTGGTCGATACCATAGGCGCGATGGGCTATGCCGGCATTTTTCTTCTGATGGCGATGGAAAGCTCGGTGTTTCCCATCCCCAGCGAAGTGGTCATGCCGCCGGCCGGTTATCTGGCTCAACAGGGCAAGATGAACATGGGACTGGTGATTTTGAGCGGTACGCTCGGCAGTCTCACGGGAGCCTACGCCAATTATTTCGTGGCCCGCTGGCTGGGACGGCCGCTGGTCATCAAGTACGGGCGCTACGTCTGGATCACCGAGGAGCATTTCAATCGCGTGGAGAGTTTCTTCCTTCGTCATGGGGAGATCTCCACCTTCATCGGCCGGCTGTTGCCGGTCATCCGCCATCTGATCTCGATTCCCGCCGGCATCGCGCGCATGAATCATATCCGGTTTACCCTTTACACGACCTTGGGCGCGGCGCTCTGGGTCTCCATCCTGAGCTGGATCGGGTATTTCATCGGCCAGGAGAAGGAATTGATATTGAGGTATTCGCATGAAGCGGTGCTAGCCGTGGCTGTGTTCAGCGCCATCCTGGTGGCGGTGTATGTCGCCGTCCATCGCCGGAAGAATCGTAAGGCGGAGGAACCCGCCTGATGATCGGTATCGTGCCTCCTTGACCGTCGACTTGCCCGATACCCCATGGGCAAGTCGACGCCTCGGTTTCAGGCTCAGGGGTACCGGGTCACTTGGCGCACAAGGCCTCGGTCGATTGCTCGAAGGCGTGATAGAAGACGCTCGCATCCTCGATGAAGTAATTGAAGAAGCCCCGCTGGACCGGAATTTCGATGGGCACCAGCTCGATTTCATGGAATCCTTGCGTCTCCAGGGACCCTTTCAATTGCGGATTGCGCAGCAGGCGATTGACCAGTTCGATTCTGGCGAGTTGCTGGGCATAGGCGCCGTTGAACCAGAGTTCCGTTTGGAGATCGTTGACCTCGACATAACTTTCCGGCAATTCGCCCAGCCATTTATAGCTTTGTGGCCGCGGGATGTAGATCACCTGGGCGGCGCTGAGCTCCGAGAGTATGAACTGGCGCGCATAGGCGCCGTCGATTCGTTCCTGAGGCTTCCCGTCGCGCTCGAACCCATACAGGCTGAGCCACAGCGCGTCTCGGACAGACTCGGCCGTGATCTTCTCGGGCTTGACTGAAGGCAGGTCGCCGCTTTTCCGCATCGCCTGGGCCCGTGCGTCGTCGGGCCGTGCTGCCCGACGTTCCTCCCCCGCCTTGTGGTACGTTTCCCAGGCCGCGGTGTTCATGTGCAGGTGCTCGGCGCCCAGGCGAGGGCTGAAGCTGTTGAAGAAGATCGCTATGTCGCTCGCGTTGAAGGCGTCGGCGATCTGCTGGTAAACCTGTTCCGAGCGGGTCGGCACCAGGACTTGGGCGGGAAACAATAGATCCCACCAGCGGTCGGGTGGTGTTCGATACCAGCGAGAGAAGAGTCGGGTGAAGTACTCGGGAATCGCCGGGCGGAAAATGCCCTCGCCGCCGTACAGGTAGGCCGCCCACGAGCGAAGCAGGGAAGGCGGCAGCGTGCGCCAGAACGCGGAACGAGGATCATCGACGGACTCCCTGAATTCCTGCTCGAGATCGTGCCCCTCCAGCCATCGCCACGTCCAGTAGATCATCCCGGACGTGCAGGAGAGATGGGTTGGTTTTTTCCCGGCTTTCTGGGCCGCGTGCAGGAAACCCGCGCCGTGGCCGTTCGATCCACCTATTCCGCCTAAGGCGAAGGCAATATTACTCTGATTACGTGCCGCCATTCCCTTGTCTCCACGTGAGCTCAAAATATTGAATCTGCCACTGCTTGGCTAACCCATTCTTGATTGATCAAACAGCTAGATCAACCCTTGGAATTCAAGAGTAAACTTCCCCAAGCCGCGCCAGCGCTCAGGGGTGGCTCGTGCCTAGTTTAAGTCTCGTACCCCTTGATGGGGAAGTCTACCGTGAGGTGGATGGCGGCGCCTCGGGAAACGCTTTTGCTCCATGGATGGTCGCCGATTTGAAATGCCGGAAGCCTGAATCATCCGAGCCCCGGACCGGGGGCGTAATCGAGCGATACGACCTCCTCGATGAAAGAGGACCGAGCGTATTCATGAAGAGTACGAAGAATCCCTGGGCGGACCCGCGCAGCGCTCCTGGGGAGCCGGAAATGGCCGGGATTCAAGGCCAGCGACAGCCGGGCGGCCTCTCGAAGGCGCCCTCCCGTAAGCAGCCAGGTACCGAGCGCGAGCTCCAACACGGTGATCTCCAAGGCGGCCGCTTCCAGGCGCCGTTCCGTCAAACCGGGCCTATAGGTGTCGATCACTGCGGCAAAGCCTTGGAGATCGAGGGCTTTGCCGACTCCCGCAGCGAAGGTCAAGCCGCCCAGGAAGAATCGTGAAATCCAGGGTACAAGCGCCCGATCATCGCCGGTTTATTCTCCCGAGAAAGGACTATTGTCCCTTTATCTCAAGGTCTATTTTTTCGCCACGAGGCCAAAGCCCTGGTCGGTCTCGATCAAACGCACCTCGCCGAAGCCGGCCGCTGCCAGGGTTTCGACCAAGCCGGTCCTGGATTGCCGAGAGTGGACTGTGAAGCCCAGCGCCAGCTGGCCTCCTTTTTTCAGAACCCGATGGATCTCCCGAAGCCCCGTCCTCGTGTCCGACCATACCTGCAGGGAGTTTATCGAGAGAACCTTGTCAAAACTGTGTTCCTCGAAGGGCAGGCACTCCGCCGAGCCCTGTCGGAGATCGACCCGGCCCGCCCGAAGGGCTTTCGCGTTCCGGGTCCTTGCCTGCTGGAGCATCTCCCGCGAGGGATCGACACCCGCGATGAAACCGGCCGGCGTCGATTCCGCTAGACGCCGGATGGCGGCGCCGGGCCCGAAGCCCACTTCCAGCACCCGATCGCCGGGCTGAATCTCCAGGAGGCCGATCGCCCACGGCGTGAAGGTTCGCTTGGTGTGCGCCATGATGAAGCCACCCACCCGGCCCAAGAGCCCGCAAGGGCGCCCGAACATTCGCAGCAAGAGATCATCCAGGTTCATCCGTTGCCTCGTATGTCATTCTCCCGGCGTGTCCTTCAGCACCGACAGCAGCAAAAGGCTGACGCCGGCTAGCCAAGCGACAAAGGCGGCTACATGCCCGTATTCCCAGCGATCCCGCAGCCGGGCGTAAGCGTTCAGCGCCTCCGCCTCGGTCCCGGTAGCCAAGACCTGACCCCATGCGGCATTCACCGGTTGCACCCAAGCGAGCCACACTCCCAAGGACAGCCCCAGGCACAACGCCCCCGCGAGCGTCAGCCGAAAGCTGGGACGGCCGCGCACCCGGAACGAGAGAAACCCTGCCGCAACGAACGCGGCCAGCTGAATGGGACCGCCCACCAGCCCATAGAACCGGTATAGGCTGCGGGTGACTTCCAGATACAGGCGGTCATCGTACTGCAGCTTCGGCACCAATTCGAGCCCATGGGCGGCCCCCATCGTCAAACCCAAGGCCGCAAGCAACAGTGTCACGAAACGCAGCGCGCGCAGGGACATATCATCCTCCTTAAGAAATAGATCTTGCGTGATGAGTCGCCGATTCGCGGGGCATGGGTCAGGATCGGCGAGATTCCTAGTTGTTTAGAGCCTTTAGGCGAGGGGCGCCGATACATACCAGATAGCGCACTATGGGCCGGATAGTCTCCTGACTTGGCAACTGGTAGGCTCCAGGGGATCGGCTTTCAGGGGCCGATCCAATAATCGATCGCGATCCCTAGGAACACCGCCGCTCCGAACCAGTGATTGTTGAGGAAGGCCCTGAAGCAGCCGGATTTCACCCGGTTCCGGATCAGCCACTGCTGATAGGCGGCGAATCCCGCCGCCACGATCAATCCCAGAGAATAGAGGCCACTCAATCCCGCCTGCCGACCCACGGCGTGGAGGATCAGCAGCATGAAAACCTGCAGGCTGGCGAGAATGATCCGGTCCCAGTCGCCGAACAGGATGGCGGTGGATTTGACGCCGATCCTGAGATCGTCGTCCCGGTCCACCATGGCGTACATGGTGTCGTAGATCAGCGCCCAAAGAATGGTGGCGGCGTAGATCTCCCAGGCGATCCGGGGGATGCCGCCGGTTTCCGCCGCGAAGGCCATCGGCACGGCCCAGCCGAAGGCGAGCCCGAGATAGACTTGGGGCAGCTGGGTGTAGCGCTTCATGAAGGGATAAGAGGCGGCGAGCAGCGCGCCCGGCACCGAGAGGGCGATAGTCAAAGGATTCATCAGCAGCACCAGCCCGAAGGCGGTAAGGCACAGCGCCACGAACAGTCGAAGCGCCTCCTTGGGTGAAACCTCCCTGGCGGCGATGGGGCGGAGCCGGGTGCGCTCGACGTGCGGATCGAAATCGCGGTCGGCGTAGTCGTTGATGACGCAGCCCGCCGCCCGCATCAGGACCGTGCCCATGACGATGACGAACACCACCCGCGGGCTGGGCCGCCCCTGGCCCGCGATCCACAGCGCCCAAAGCCCCGGCCACAGCAGCAGGAAGATGCCGATGGGCTTGTCGAAGCGCATTAGCCGCCAGTAGGCATCGAGACGGGCGGACCACGGGCGGGAAGCGGACGGCTCCTGAATCATGGGTTTCGCTCCTGGATGAACAGCTCGGGCAGGAAGAACTCCGCGACCAGCAACTTATGACCGGCGCCGAGGGAATACAGTGAGCGCCGCCCCCAGAGAGGTCTGGAGAGGTCCAGTCGGAGCCGCTGGTCCTTTTGCCAGAGCGTCGGGCCGATTTCGGCCAGTTCCAAAGTCTTCCGGTGCAGCCTGGGGTCGGCGAACAGAATTTCCCCCAAGGGGCGGGTGCCGAGGTGGGCGAGGCGCCGGTCCACGCCCTTCAGGGTCCGGGCCGGAATGACGCTGCGCGCCACCACCAGCGGCCGGTCCTCCCATTGCAGCGCCACTTCCCGCACCACTGCCCGGCGTCCTGCGGCGAGCCCGAGTATCCGGGCTTCGTCGGCGAACGGCTTATCCCACGCCTGGTGCAGCAGGCGGACCCGGAATCTTTCGCCGCACAGGGCGCGGAGGCGCCGGGTCAGGGAGCCGGATTCGAACAGCCAGGAGGCGGTTCGGGGCGGAATGGGCCGGGCGGGACGATGGCGGACCCGAAGCCATCGGGGAGGCGTTGCGAATAGCTGGCTGCGTGGCGTCAAAGTGTCGTCTCGGCAAAATGACACGCATTCTAGCAAAAGGGCGCGGAAATTTTCCCGGATTGCCAAACAAGACGACCAGTCGTATATTCCTGGCATGACCAAGACCGGCGGCAAGTCCATCACCCGCGACAAACTCCTGGACCAGGGCGTGGCCATGCTCACCGAGCGGGGCTATCACGGCTCCGGCCTGCAGGATCTCCTGGCCGGCATCGGGGTGCCGAAAGGCTCGTTCTACAACTATTTCTCCAGCAAGGAGGAGTTCGGGGCCGAGGTCGTCCGGCATTACATCGAGCCGTTCATCCGCCGCCTGGACGACTGCCTGACGGCCCCGGAGCTCGACGCCTTGTCGGCCCTGAAACGGTACTTCGGGGAGTTGGCCGAGGAACTGGAGCGCCGCCGGTTCAAGGGCGGCTGTCTGCTGGGCAACCTGCTCGGCGAGGTCGGCGACACCCACGGAGTTTGCCTCGCCGCGCTACGGGAAGCCGTCCACCGCTATCGGGACAAGCTGGAGCAGGGTCTTTCGAAAGCGCAGCGGGAGGGCACGATTCGCATGGACTTGAGCGCCGCCGCCATGGCCGATCTTCTGGCGGATGCCTGGCAGGGGGCTTTGCTGCGGATGAAGGTGGAGCAGTCGGTGCGGCCTCTGGAGGACTGCATCGGCCACTTGCTGGACGGATATTTCAAGGCTGAAGGGATCGACGGCCCTTACGCTGACAACATCACTTAATCGGGAGCCATGCCATGCGATTCGCGAACGACAACCCAATCCTGAAACCCATCCGCGCGGCCCTGTTCGGGCTGGCCGCGGCGGGCCTGAGCCTCTCGGCCGCCGAAGCCGACGAAACCTGCCTCTCGCCCTACATGCCGAAGATCAAGGGCCAGGAGGATTTCGTCTACGTCTGGACCCTGGGCGCCGAAGGCGTCGGGGACGAGCAGGACAAGCTCGTCACCGTGGACGTGAATCCGAAATCGCCGAAGTACGGCAAGGTGATCGAATCCCTTTCCGTGGGTGGGCGCAACGAGGCGCATCATTCCGATTTCACCGACGACCGGCAATACCTTTGGGCGGGCGGCCTCGACACCAGCAAGATCTTCATCTTCGACGTGCACACCGATCCTGCCAAACCCAGGCTGCATAAAACCATCACCGATTTCGTGTCCGCCAGCGGCGGGGTAGTCGGCCCGCATTCCTTCTACGCCCTGCCCGGCCGGATGCTGATCACCGGGCTCTCCAACCACAAGGATCACGGTGGCCGCACCGCCCTGGTCGAATACACCAACGCCGGCGATTATGTCGCCACCCATTGGATGCCCACCGACCAGGATCTCCGCGGCGCCGTGAAGACCGGCCAATACGCCGACGGTTACGGCTACGACGTCCGCGCCCTGCCGCGCAGGAACGCGCTGATCTCCACGTCCTTCACGGGCTGGAACAACTACATGATGGATTTCGGAAAGCTCTTGTCCGATGCCGAGGCCATGAAGCATTTCGGCAATACCGTGGTGGTCTGAGATCTCCACACCCGCCAGCCGAAAAAAATCTTCGACGTGCCCGGCGCGCCGCTGGAAGTCCGCTGCGCCTGGGACGATGCCCACAACTACTGCTTCACCACCGCCGCGCTGACCTCGAAAATCTGGCTGATCTATACCGACGACAAGGGCGAATGGCAGGCCAAGGCCGTCGCCGACATCGGCGAACCCTCCAAGGTCCCCTTGCCGGTGGACATCTCCATCTCCAGCGACGACAAGCTCCTGTGGGTCGACACCTTCATGGACGGCAACGCCCGCGCCTTCGATATCTCCGATCCGCACCGGCCCAAGCAGGTCTACGAGACCCACATCGGCGCCCAGCTCAACATGGCGGCGTCCAGCTGGGACGGCAAGCGGCTGTACTTCACCTCCTCCCTGCTCGGCAACTGGGACAAGAAGGGCAAGGACAACGAGCAGTATTTGAAAGGCTATGCCTGGGACGGCAAGGCGCTGAAAGAAGGATTTGCCATCGACTTTACGCAAGAGAAATTGGGCCGACCGCATCAGATGCGCTTTGGCGCCTATGCCCTGTACAAGAGCGTGGCCGAGGCGAAAGAGGGTCAGAGGCTGGCCGAATTGAATGGACGATAGCTTCGCTTTCCCTAGGGAAGAGCTTATTCATCTTAAAACCAACCACGTAAACCGCTTTTTTAGGAGAATCCACATGCCGAAATACTTGATCGAACGCGAGATTCCAGGAGCCGGAAAACTGACTCCCGAAGAATTGCGGGGCGTTTCGCAACAGTCGTGTGGCGTCCTGAACCGTTTGGGGCCCCAAATCCAATGGGTGCAGAGCTACGTCACCGACGACAAGGTGTATTGCGTCTATATCGCGCCCGACGAGGCCATAATCCGCCAACACGCGGAAGAGGGCGGTTTTCCGGCCAATCGGATATCCGAAATAAAAACAGTCATTGATCCGACGACGGGCGAGTAACCCGCAGGAGTCACGAAAAAGCGTTTTTTGTCCCCCTCCCTCTGAGACGGGATTACGGTGCGTGAATGAAAGCCCGCCGAGCTTTCCCAAGTCGGCACCCTCATCCCAAGCCTTTCAGAGGGAGAAAGGGAAAAAATGCGTGGGTTCCGGCGAATTCAGGATGGCAGGCCGGGTGGGCAGGGTCATTCTGCCGCTCTCAGGATGATTCCCTGCTATTGGAGGATTTAACCGGGGCGCCAATGTAACCGTTTGCGATTGAAATCTTGGCGGGAAACCCGGTGTTATCGTCAAGAATATCGTTGTATGAAGGGTGCCGCGTTGTTGATTTGCGCCTAAAACTGACCCAGGTTTTGCACTGAACCTTGACCCACCCGGAAGAGCCTTAGTGATCTGGCTAGACTATCCCGGACACACAACTTCACACTATTACGAAATTACTAGATGAGGCGTGTGTCAGCATGAGCGAGAAATCAAAACCCAAGACCTATCCGGCGGAGTTCAAGGCGTCGGC
>CADDYU010000044.1 GCA_902810705.1 Methylococcaceae bacterium | reverse complement strand
ATCCTTCCACGCTCCGGGCCCCTTCCAGAACCGCTTTGGCCTGCGCCAAAACAGCCCGTCCACCCGCCGGTCTTGCCATGGCCGTTCACCTCTGAAACAACAGACCCTATTGGTATCCTTCCGATCGTGAAATGGAATAAGTCAAGCGAGGGCGATCCCGGCATGAGGTTTCACCGCCCGCGAGCCCTGCTTCGCGCCGCTGGCACTTCAGTATCTCGGTAGACGATTCAAGAAATTCGCTCGAAGTGACGCCGTTATACTGTCGGCAGCTCTATCAGTGGATAAAGTTGAGATGTGCTTCGCTTTTTTTTACATCTAATAAGTTCTGCGAAGTCTGAAGTCCTAACCAGCCAGAAGGACAACGTGAAGTTGCCGTGGTCCATGCGCCCCCAGTTGGATGGTCTGCTCGATATCCGCGGTGCGGGATGGTCCAGTGATGAGGTTGACCGTCCGCGGCAGGGTGGGCATCTCCTTCCACATTCTCTCGAAGATGTCTTCCATATGCCTGACGAGGTCCTTTTCGCGAAGCAGCACCACATGGTATTCGGAAAGGAAGTTCAGGGTGGTCGGCGAGGCTTTCGACGAGAGCAGAACCAGAGTTCCGGTTTCCGCGATGCCGCCATAGGCCGAGGTCAGGCTTACCAGCCCATCCCCAAGATTCGGGCCGATATCGATACGAATATCGTTCCAGGGCAAGGTGGTCCAGTCCTCGTCGACCGAGGCCAGCAGCTTCCGTTCGAGGCCATGCTTATTTAAATAACGGTCGAGCTCGCCAGGCAGCTCCTCCAGCGTCCGCAGGATCGTCGAGGTCGCTCCCGCCTTGGCCAGCTTCGCGGCAAACCGCTCCCTATCGGGCTCTTCCCAATGCGGCCTGATCCGGGGCGCAGCTTGCCGGCCGGACGGCGATGGGTTGCTTGCCGGTTGCCCGAGTGCCGCCCGAATCCGGTTCAGCATGGCTGCCCGCGCGTCACTCATGGGAGTTTCTGCTTTTTCCATGCGTGTTGAAAGGTAATGCCTTGCGGTGCGGGAAAATCCCGAGCCCCGGTCCAGGCGCCGGCAAAGGGGAGAGCGGTGAAGCGTCCCTTGCCCCGGGCGATGCGGCCTAGCAGTCCGATGCCGAGGCGCGCCATCCAGTGATACAGGCGCGGACGCTTTGCGACGAAAGCCCAGATGCGGAGCAAATAGCGGGAACGTTGGGTGACCAGTTTCAAATCCCATTGCCGGCTGCGCAAGGCGCGCAACAGGGATGTCAGCGGGATTTTCACGGGGCACACTGAGTTGCAGCGGCCGTTGAGCGTGCAGGCCTGCGGCAAATCGCGGGACTCTTCCAGCCCGGCGATGGCCGGGGTCAGAATGGCTCCCATCGGCCCCGGATAGACGCTCCCATAGGCATGGCCCCCGATCGCGCCGTACACGGGGCAATGATTCAGGCAGGCGCCGCAGCGGATGCAGCGCAGCATGTCCCGGAATTCGTTGCCCAGCATGTCGATGCGCCCGTTGTCGATCAGGACCACATGGAACTCCTCGGGCCCATCCAAATCCCCGTCCCGCCTGGGTCCGGTGCTGAATGTCGTGTAGGCGCTCATCTCCTGCCCGGTGGCGCTGCGTGCCAGCACCCGGAGCAGCACGGCCGTGTCGGCGAGAGTCGGCACGATCTTCTCTATCCCTGCGATCACGATATGGACACGCGGCAAGGTCGCCGTGAGATCGCCGTTGCCTTCGTTGGTGACGATGACGCTGGACCCGGTTTCCACGACCAGAAAATTGGCGCCGGTGATGCCGACGTCGGCTTGCAGGAATCGGCCGCGCAGGACTTTCCGGGCCTGGTCGACCAGTTCGGGAATCTCCCGAAGCCTATCGTTGAAGCCTAAGGGCTGATGATGATGGTGAAAAAGCTCGGAAACTTCCTCGCGGGTCTTGTGCACCGCCGGCGCGATGATGTGGCTGGGGCGCTCCCCGGCCAGCTGAATGATGTATTCGCCCAGGTCGGTTTCGACGGGCTCGATGCCTGCCTCGGATAAAGCCTGGTTGACGCCGATTTCTTCGCCAGCCATGGTCTTGCCCTTGGTGACGGTGCGGGCGCCGGCCTTGTGGCAAATCGCAAGCACCGCCTCGCAGGCTTCCTCGGGCGTTCGCGCCCAGTGGACCTGTCCTCCGGTGGCGTGCACCTGGCTTTCAAACTGCTCCAGGTAATCGGCCAGATTTTCCAGAGTATGGGCCTTGATGGCCGCGGCCTGCTCGCGGAGCGCCTCGAATTCGGGCAGGGCCGAGACCGCCGCGCGCCGCTTGTCGATGAATCCACTTTTGGCGCGCGCCATGGCGCGTTGCAGGCCAGCGTTTCCGAGTGCGCGGCGGACATTCTGCTCGAACTGGATAGGTGCTGGTTTCATCATCCGTCCATGCCTTCGCCCAACGCGGCCCGATCCGCCATTCCCGCCAAGAATTCCACCGTATGGAAGCAGCGTACGGGATTCCCCAAGCGCCTCAGCCGCCCGGCGATATTGAGCAGGCAACCCATTTCGCCCGCCAAAAGAATATCCGCGCCAGTTTGGGCTATATCCTTCACTTTATCGTCGACTAAACGCCCGGATAGATCGGGATACTTCACGCAGAAGGTCCCCCCGAACCCGCAGCACGCTTCCGGCTCTTTCAGTTCGCGCAGCCGCAATTCCTTAAACCCGGTTAATAACTCCCGTGGTTGGTGCTTAATTCCAAGTTCCCGAAGGCCTTGGCAGCCGTCGTGATAGGTCGCAATGCTTTGGCAGCGCCCTTGAGGCGGCACAATTTTCAGAACGTCATGAAGAAAACTCAGAATTTCGTAACACCGTTGCGCTAACGACTCCGCACGGGAATGCCAACCCGGATCTTTCTTAAATAATGCGGAATAGTGCACTTTTATCATTCCGGCGCAAGAGCCGGATGGAACAACGACATAATCGTATTGTTCGAAAGCCGCTATTAAGCGTACAGCCAAATTTTTCGCGCTAGCGTCATCCCCGTTGTTAAGCGCAGGCTGACCGCAACACGTTTGCACTTCAGGAACTTCAACTCGGCAGCCTGCCGCTTGCAGAAGTTTAACCGCTGCAAAGCCTACTGTAGGGCGCCACAAATCGACGAGGCATGTAACAAAAAGGCCGACTTTGATTTTGTCAGGTGGGTTAATCATATAAAATAAAGATGGCAGGCGAGTGTACTACTACTATACGCTATTGAAAAAAATGTAATTGAAAAATGAAACTCCTGCCATAAAAATCCTCATTCGTCGTTCGCTAGCGACATATTAAGGTTTCTTAGACTCCCGCTTCTTGAGAGGGCTCTAGTAGAAAGCCTTAGATATATATAAGTTATTAATTTTCAAAGAGATTATCTTTATACGAGACAGCAATAATAATCCTATGGAACAGGGATCCGATTGGAGCCTCTTGCCATCATAGGAAAAGTATCCCTTAAAACAATAGGGTTAATCTAGAGGACAGATAAGTCGTTTTTCGGCAGATCTTGGAAATGCGCGATTCTTTAGCTTCCTTGATTACTGTTCGTGTTTGCGCCTTTAAGTGGAAGTGAAATATCTGCCTGCATGCTTCTGGCGCAACTGCAGCGGTTCTTGTTAATTCCATCTTCGGCAAAGGGTTATTTAGCTGTCTCCGCCAAACGACAAATATTCCGCGGATTTTCGAAAATCATGGAAACTAAAATTTTGTCGCAAATTTTGCATAGTGTGTACCAAGTCACATCTTTCTGCGTTTAGCCTGCCATACTGATTTCACTCGAGTTGGATTTGATTTTTTACTTAGACAACCTGATTAGGCTCGCCCTTTAGTCACAAAGCTAAGGATCGCCGCGATGCCTTATCGAGCAGCTTTCACTAGTAAGTTGTTTTTAAAACCTTAATTGGTTTCCGATCGACGACAAATTGAATCCTGTAAGGTGAATGAAAAAAGACAAACACCGTAGGAAAACTTAGAAGGTTCTGGCGCAAGATTTCGCACCGGCTCATCTCCGATTTACGGAAAAAGGCCCGGATTATCTTGAATTCATGCTTACTAGAGGGGAGAGGCGTTAACGAAATTTCAAGGAAATTGGCTTACAACCAAGAATGAGGAGTAAAGGTCAAGAAATACTTCTGGCCCATATCTTGCCTGCGCCATCGAGCAGCAAGAAGCGCCACATTGATTTGTAGCCTGCAAGCGGTACGTCACTACTCACCGCAGGCCACAAAGCTATTTCATCACGATTGCCGAGAGGTTCGGCCCAGAGCAAGCCGGAACCCATCCTTACGGTGTGTTAACTACGGAGTCTACATGTTAAGAGATAATGAGTCTTTATTAAGTTCCGGCAAGGCGATAAAGCTTTCCATGCTTTGGGCGTTTTTGACCTTGCTTTACACCGCCGGCGTTTCGGCCGGTCAGATTACCTTAGCCTGGGACGCCAGTCCGATATCGACACTGGGAGGCTACAAAGTCTACTACGGCACAGCCAGCGGAAAATACACATCAAGTATAGACGTTGGAAATAAAACTACATACGCCATTCCTAATCTCGCCGAAGGTACGACTTATTATTTTGCCGTTAAGGCTTACGACCTCACTAAGCTTATTGAGAGTGGGTTTTCCAATGAAGTCAGCACGATTGTCGCGGCGGCTCCGGTGGCAGGCTTCTCGGCCGCTCCGACTTCCGGTGCCGCTCAGGTGGGACAAGCCGTGACATTCACCGATACCTCAACAGGTAAGGTAACGAGTCGCACTTGGGATTTCGGCGATGGCAGCCCCGCCGCTACCGGCCAAATCGTTTCCAAGAACTTCAAAGCCGCTGGGACTTACAACGTTGCCCTGACCGTGCAAGGGCCCGGGGGCAGCAACAAGACGACGCAGTCCTATGTCGTGAAAGCCTCCACTAGCGATTCACCAGTGGCCAATTTTACTGCGAACCCGACTTCTGGCGCTGCGCCCTTGCCAGTTACTTTTACCAGCACCTCCACCGGTGCCTCAAGCTGGTCCTGGAGCTTCGGAGACGGCGGCACGAGTACCGCTCAGAGCCCATCTCACACCTACATGGCGGCTGGAACCTACACGGTTACGCTCCAAGTGACCAGCTCCGGGAGCGCCACGAGCACCAAATCAGGCACTATTACCGTTTCAGCAGCAAGCGCGGCCGACAGCACGCAGGCGTTGGTCGCCGCTTATGGTTTCGAGGAATTGACGGGCCCCACGGCGGAAGATTCATCGGGTCTTGGAAATCACGGTGCTATCACGGAAGCCGTCAGAACTACTAGCGGCCGATTCGGGCGAGGACTTTCCTTCGATGGTGTAAATGACTGGGTTACGGTAAAAGACTCACCCTCTCTCCAACTTTCTAAAGCCTTGACCCTAGAAGCCTGGGTCAATCCCAAAATCACCCTCAGCGGCTGGGCCAGCGTGTTGACCAAAGAGACCAGCAACGGCTCGGCCTATAGCCTAGTGGCCAATTCGGGAACCAATCAACCTGACGCCGGCATTTTGGTTAATAGTTGGAAGGAGATCGTCGGAGGCACGAGCTTGCCCGCAAATACCTGGAAGCATCTTGCCGCCACCTATGACGGTGCCACCTTAAGGCTCTACGTCGATGCGGTTCAAGTGGCCCAAGGTAGCGTGACCGGCGCCCTTCAAATCTCCAATGGAGTACTGCGGATCGGTGGTCATAGTATTCTGGGTGACTTTTTCAGCGGCCGCATCGACGAGGTGCGGGTCTATAACCAAGCACTTACTCAGGCGCAAATCGCCGTCGACCGAAACCGGCCAGTCATAACCAGCTTGTGGAAGGCCACGGCGGTTCCTGAGACTTTGGCGGACCCGGATACCGGAGCGGCCGAGATTGGAGTCAAGTTCAAATCGGATGTAGCCGGATATATCACAGGGATCCGATTCTATAAAGCTGTCTCGAATACCGGTACCCATATCGGCAGCTTGTGGAGCAGTACCGGAAAGTTGCTGGCTCAAGCAACCTTCAATAATGAAACCGCCTCCGGCTGGCAGCAAGTTAATTTCTCGAACCCAGTGCCAATCGCCGCAAATACTGTTTACATTGCTTCTTATCATGTCAACGGTGGGCATTACTCGGTCGACGAAAACTATTTCGCCAGCAAGGGATACGATACTGCGCCACTCCATGCTTTGGGTGGTCCGGACAATGCGAATGGGGTTTATGCCTATAGCGCCACTCCGGTATTTCCTACCGAAAGCTACCGGTCCAGCAATTACTGGGTTGATGTCCTTTTCAAACCTTAAAAGGCGTACCCGTAAGCACTTCACACAATAGCCGGCGAAATCGGGATTCGAAGGGCTTACACTCGATGAAGCAAAAGCTATGGATTGGGACAAGGGAATGCTGATTTGGATTGAACGTGTCTCTTTCCAACCATAGCGAATGCGGTATTGGAGCCGCCTTCAAGGCGGCTCCAATGTCGGGAGCGGACATTTCCCTTCGGAATCACTTTCGTCCTAATTGATACATAAATAGAGGTATACCGTGCGAATTAATCTTTCCGCCAGTGAGTTACTATTTTTTCTGATTCAACTAGCTCACTCCATGCTGCTATCTGGCGCAGCCATGGGAAAAAACAGGAAGTCTTCTATTATTCTTCTCTATAGCTTGGTGACGATAGCAGCTGGTGCAAGCTTAGCTTATGCCGACACGGTAACGGTCGGTACGGTTACCGAGCTCCAAGAAGCAGTCACCAGCGCCAATGATTCTGGTGGAAATAAGACTATTTTGGTCAAGGATGGAACTTATACCCTAACCGACACGCTGTACATCAAGATGCCTAACGTCACCATAACCGGCCAATCGGGAATCCGAGAGAACGTGGTTATCCAAGGCGATGCAATGAGTGGCAGCGCCAAAATCGGTAATGTTATAAGAGTTTCAGCCAGCTACTTCACGATCAGCAATGTCACTCTGCAGAAGAGTGGGTGGCATTTGATTCAAATTGCGGGTGAGGCCGATGCTGATTACATCGTGGTAAGAAACTGTGTTCTCAAGGACGCTTATCAGCAAATGGTGAAAGTCAGCCAAGATGCAAGTAATCCTAGTGTGACCGGAGATAACGGGCTAATTGAGAACTCTCACTTTGAATACAGTGCCGGAGTTGGGCCTCAATATTACATCGGCGGCATCGATGCGCATGGATCCAGAAATTGGATAGTCCGGAATAATACCTTTCAATCCATTATTAGCCCAAGTGATACTGTCGCTGAATTTGCCGTTCATTTTTGGGATTTGCCTGCGGCTAATAATATAGTGGAGAAAAATAGAATCGTGAATTGTGACCGCGGGATTGGCTTCGGAATGGATGGACGCGGAAATACTGGAGGGGTTATACGTAACAACATGATATATCACGCCATCAATGCCGGCCAATTCGCTGATGTTGGCATCGCTCTAATCGAAAGCCCGGATACCCAGGTATATAACAATTCGATCTTTTTTGATAACGAATTTCCTTGGGCGGTCGAATACCGCTTTTCGTCGACTCAAAACGTGTTGATTGCTAATAACTTGTTGAATAAGCCGGTTATGCAAAGGGATGGGGCCTCCGGGATGGTGTCCAAAAATGTAGCTACTGCAGCCAAGGATTGGTTCATCAATCCTGCCGTGGGGGATCTGCATTTAGCTTCTGCAATAAGCGAAGTGGTGGATGCGGGGCAAATCATTACGGGATTGAGCAATGATTTCGATGGCCAAAACCGGCCGCAAGGTGCCGGAATCGACATCGGGGCGGACGAGTTATCGACAAGCTCAACTTTCCAGCCGCCCAAGAATCTTCGAGTGGTTAACTAAACTCTTAAGAGCACACTATGAAATTAAAATATCTGCTGTTATTGCCGGCTGCGCTTGGCTCCTCTCTATCCCATATCGATGTAATGGCTGATCGTTTATATCCTTCCGATCTCACTTATTTGGGTGCCTTCCTGGTCCCACAAACCGATGCATACGCTGGCATGGCGGCCATAGATGGGCCCAGTTCTCTATCCTACCGCCCCGACGGTGATCCCACCGGAAACGGTGACGGTTTTCCGGGCAGCTTGTTCTTGTCGAATCACGATTTTGTAGCTGAAATCAAGATTCCAGCTCCGGTAAAGTCCACAAACTTCAGCAGCCTTAATACAGCCCAGCAGATACAGGCTACAAGCGGCATTGCCGTAAATAGCGGGGCTAACGATCGATTCGGCGCGGTAGCCTATATGCCAGCCAAGGGGGCGCAAACATCGGCGAAACTCTATTGGTCTTCATTTGAATACTACAACGTAGCAGGAAGGGATTATCCCTGTATAGGCTGGTCAGAGATCAATTTGGCAGCCGCGAACTCCAAAGGCAGTTGGCATGTTGGGCCCCCTGCGTCAGACTGGAATTCTCCGTATCACGGCATGAAGTGTGGCGATTATCTTATTCCTATCGATCAAGCTTGGGCGGATCAATACACTGGCGGTAAATCCTTGCTGGTGGGGAGGTATAGGGAGGCCGGTGCCGCAGGTGGCTCAATGGGACCGGTTCTGACTGCCATTGCGCCGTGGAAAGACGGTAATCCTCCGGCTAATGGGAGTAATTTATCTGCCTTGCCGCTGATGTCTTTTAATTCCATCAGTAGCAGTAGCGGCACAAATTGGATGGAGTTCAGGCTACTAAATGACCCAGACTATTCATACTACTCCGCCGGGGATCATTGGCATGGCGGAGCGTGGGTGGCAAGGGGAAACAAAAAA
The DNA here is from genome assembly GCA_902810705.1 of Methylococcaceae bacterium. Lineage (GTDB taxonomy): Bacteria > Pseudomonadota > Gammaproteobacteria > Methylococcales > Methylococcaceae > CADDYU01. The sequence goes on along the minus strand of CADDYU010000044.1, from coordinate 21,746 downwards.
GCCATTATCCTGGTAGGCAGGCACGCAACTTACAGTGGTGCCCCGCTATGCCCTGCAGGGCAGGCCGGTGGTGGTTGCGGGGGTGGGGTAGGAACCAATACACCGCCTTATTGCTATGGCGACGGCGGAATGGATTGTCCTTGGGGAATTGCCGTAACCAATAGCCATGGGTATCACACCGGACCCTATCGGCCCCGCTTCATCTTTATCGATTCGGATGAGCTGGCTTTAGTCGCCCAGGGTTCAAGAACCCCGACCTCCATCGACGCTTATTATTCCTTCGATCCAAGCGTCAACTGGCCATGGGCGGATTCAGACAATTATAACGATGTTGCCGGTGCTGCTTACGATTCCGTCAATGGCTATTTCTATGTGGCTCAGGCAAATGCCTATCGCCCTGGCGGTGGATCAAATACCCCCTGGCCCGTCATTCACGTTTACAAAGTAAATGATTCAGGAGCAGGATCAGCTCCTGTAATGAACGCGCCTTCGAACTTGAAGATTGTTCAATAGCCCTAACGAGGAACGAACTAGCGGACATTAATAATACCCCCGTCGCGCGGTTCTGGTTTTGTCTTCCTATGATGAGAGAAGCACGTTCTTCATCATTCCCCGCGCGACTCTTCCATTATATTTCCTGCTCCGGTTGATTAGCTAGGACTACAACATCATTTATCTCTGCAGAGTATTCGAATCCGATCACGAGGAGGTATGATGTGATTTTGCTGCTACTAAGCAGGCTCTCCGTAAACTTAGGAAGGAAAGGTTTATTCTCGTGATTGAATTCTTTTCAGCAATCTTAATGAGGAACTCAGGGATGTAAATTTTGAAGCAAGTCGAGCCATTTGGTACAGAGATGATTCTTGAGGGGACATGCGTTCAAAATCCATCATAGTTGAATTGGATTGCATCCAGGTTGAAACTCTACTGTGCAGCTCCATGAAATCCAATCAAATGAGCAATAATTGCAAGCAGGCGTTTACAATCTCTCAGGGAGGGTTGGATGGATTGACCGGTCCACCAAGCTTGCACTGCCGCTCCAAATATTCCCTGCCGGGACAGCAAATCGGCGAGGTCAAAGGCGTTTTGACGGGCTGCCTTGCGCAACAGGTCGAGTTGATAGGGCAATAATCGGGTAGGCGGATTCTCATAGAGTTTGAGTGTAATTTCCAAGGCTGATTCGAATTGTGCCCGCTTATGACCTTGGTGCGAGAAATAGCCTTGATTCTCAAACCGCTGACGGTATAGCGGCTCCGCCAGGAGCGCGCATCGTGCAAGCATGCTGGCGCGCAGCGCCCAATCGCAGTCCCACAATAGGCATTCTCGACGATACCCCCCAATCCTTTGCAAGGCCGATCTCCTCACTACGGGTCGCTGAAAGGGCATTGGTACCTTCTGTAGGAGCGGGGCCAGCAGCTGTGGACCAAAGCGCCAAAGAGCATAATCGGCTCGCTCGGCGTGAGCCTGCTCGAGAACATAAGCCGTGGATTCATCATGCATTTTTTGGCTGACTTCCGCCAGCGATCCGAACCAGCCGACTCCCATAAATAAAACTTCGACGTCATTCCAAAGATCGAGTATTTCGACGGCTCGCTTCAAAAAGCATGGATCATACATATCATCGTCGTCGAGGAAGGCAACGATTTCACCTCGGGCCATGGCGATGCCGGTTGTCTTGCCGGCTGCCCCACCACTCCCTATCTCATGACGAGCGGCACGAACCCGGTCAGGGCCATGGCGCTTAATAATCTCAGCCAAATCGGCTGGTGGCCTGGAAGCATCATCGATGATCACGATCTCCCAATCCTGAAAAGTTTGTGCTTCGATGCTGGCCAATGCTTCGGAGAGGAGGACAGGACGATTATGCGTAGGTAGGACTACGGTGACTCGCGGAATTGACATGATAATACCAATAAAATTGGCCAGGAGCCTTGATTAGGGATTTAGAGATTAAATCTTCGGCAGGCCATAACTTCGTAAAGCCTTCAGCGGGAGAAAAAACGAGATGTTATATCTGAATGGAACCGTGGCTACGCCGTATGATGTTTGTGTATAGTTCGAGATGGCGAGCAGCGCTGGCTTCCCAAGAAAATCGCCGTGCCCATTTCCGCGCGGCGTCGTTGGGCACTGCCTTTTCACCACGCTCGGAAAGCAGTCTCCGGCAGGTCTGCACCCAGGATTCAAGGTCTTCCGGAGAAAGAATTTCGGCTGCCGGACCCTCCAACTCTCCAAGACTCCCGAGCGCACTGAAAAGCACCGGCGTTCCAACCGCTTGCGCCTCCAATGCGGGGAAGCCAAAACCTTCGTATAGGGTAGGATAGAGAACGGCTATAGCATGTTGGTACAACCCAACCATAGCGTTTTCCTCTATAAAGGGCAGGAAGATAACTTGATTGCGCAGATGTGGCTCGAGTAGCCCCCGGGCACGGTCGCGTTCCTCGTCGGTAAAGCCGCAGGCGAGGAGCTGCAGATGGGGCGCCCCAATGTGCTCCAAAACCTTGACGGCCCAAGAGAAACGTTTTCGTTCCAGCACACCTCCAATATAGAGGAGATAAGGCCTTCGTCCGGTTACTTCTAATAGTTGGGATGACAGAGGTTCGGTCCGTGCGTTGAGGTAGGCATCGCTTACTCCATGCGGGATCACGTGAAGCTTGGCCTCGAGCCATGGCCAAAGGCTCAAAATATCGCGACGCGACGCCTCACTGATAGTAATCACCGCCGTGCACTTGCGAAGAGCCGACGGGACGAGGTGCCGCAAGTACCATCTCTCATAAGTTCGTGGCTCGATTTCCTGCCATGCCAAAGTATCATGAAGGGTGACAATCGTCGGGATAGGCTGCCAGTAGGATAAAGCCGAAGCGGTGCAGTGCAACACCTGAACCCCGGTGCGCCAAGCCCGCCAAGGCAGTCCCAGCTGTTCCCAGGCGTGAAAACGGTGCCCTTTGACTTCGAAGAGTTCGACTAAGGAGACAAGATTTGGGGGATTATAAAATGGCGTATCGGGACGATCGGCAAAAAAATGCCACGCTACCTTTGTTAAGGAATTAGCGTGCGCGATCATCTCGAAGACATATTTTCCCATCCCTCGCAGGTGATCCGTGTTTAGACAACGACCATCAATCCCAATCCGAAGCATTGGCGCGCTGGACATAGATCTCATCCCTTCCGAGCGAAATCGATCAGTACTCGACTCCCAAGGGGATCAACGCGGATTTGACTAAGTTTTTCCAAGTACGGGGAGTGGTGGGTTCGAACCGAAGCGCCTGAAGAGCGCAGTAGATCGCGAAGGTCCAATCCCCAGATTCGGCTGAAAAGTGGCAATTGATCTGGTAAGACGATGCCAACGCCCTACGGCGCAATTCGGGAAAGGATCTTCCTACCCCCTTGGGACCAAACGCCTCTCCAAGGATTCGGAGGTGATCGGCCAGGGTCTTGCGGCCTTGCATGGACTTGGATTTTTTGTGAACACGATAGCGAACTACTGCCTCTGGAAGGTAGCCGAGTTCATGCTCAGCGCAGACCTTTAAAAAGAAAGGCCAATCTTCCACCGCGAGGTAGGACTCGTCGAATCCTCCAAACTTCAGGAACACCTGGCGGCGCATCATTACGCTGGATTTAGTAATGAAGTTCCTGGTCAACAATGCCTTGAGCGCGTTGCCGGAGTGCGGCGGTTCAAAGCTGCTGCGGCGTAACTCGTTGGCTAATCCTGGTCCGAAACAGATGGAATCCGTGTGGGAGATGTCCATGCTGCCACAGCATTCTATTTGCCAAGCTAACTTATGAGGTAACCAGACGTCGTCAGCATCCAGAAATGCGACCCATTCGCCCTGAGCGGCAGCTACGCCCGCATTGCAAGCCGCCGCGCTACCCATATTGGACTGGCGAATGACTCGAATCCTATCGCCGTATTCGGCTAATATGTGGGGCGTGTTATCCGTCGAACCATCATCGACCACAATGATCTCGCGCTCAAGATAAGTCTGATCAAGCGCGCTTTCCACAGCGTCCCGCAGATACTTCGAAGCATTATAGGCTGGAACGATGATGCTGATTAATTCCTTAGCCATCGAATCTATTCGATCATTTAGTCGTAATGAAGAAAATAGTCATTTGAAATCAAGCGAGTTCATTATCTCCCAAAAATGTCTGCAGCCTAGATGGCCGCCAATCACGGTATACAGCTAGGGCTTACGCAAAACTTTCTGCGTCGCGCTCGCGGGCAGGCGAAGTACGATTCCTGAGTATCCGACGAAGGGCCGAATGGTTTGACGCAGTCCGTGTGAGAGAACTAGGTATAGAGGCAAGAGCTAACTATTTTTATTGACTAATTCTGTATATTGTCAGCCAAAATCCATTCTCGTTGCCCTCGCCACTGAACGAAATCCTCGTGGAGATAACCCCCCAAAATGGCGATTTGTCCCCTGTAATAAAATGCTCGGCGGATATCGCCCCTCAAGCAAGCCTCAAGCCAAATCACTATGCTGCGCAGCAGTTCGGGAAATCGATACAGGGTTAGGCCGAACAGCCGCTTGTCTGGTTTTTCTCCCCTCATCCACGCAATTCGTGCGGTCACACGTCCGATGCCATGTAGTCGGTTCAGAAAATACCGGCGACTGATCTGTTGGCGCTTCAAAGGATGATCGACTACGGCGCTAGGTACCCAGGCGAAGAATACCTCAAGACGGGAGAGCCGCTCGAAGAATTCGGCCTCCGCCCCGGCGACAAGAGAGCCGGGGCGGAGGCCGAATTGAGTATCGAAAGTGCCTACTCGATCAAACACGGATCGCTGAAATGCCATATTCGGTCCCACGGGCCCACAGTCAGTCGTCAGACGAAGCACGGCTGGGTCTTTGCCCCAGTCTGATTGCACGACGATGCAGCTCCGCTTCCAAGGCCCGGTCAAGTCTAGCCAAGCAGGCACTGGTCCTTCCACGATCCCAATCTTGACGCATCCCGCGAATACTTCAATGTCGGGGTGACAAGCTGCGGCGTCCAAATATGCCGTGAGCCATCCGCGATGAAACCTGACGTCGCTATCGACAAAGATTAATAAATCGCCGCTAGCCTCTCTGATTCCGGTGTTTCGAGCTGAATTCACACCGGGAATAAACTCCTGAACGATACGCCAAGGGAATCGCGCCGATGCCAGCTCCGCAGTAATCACCGACAACGAATCATCTGTCGATGCGTTGTCAACTACCAGCAGTTCGAAATCTTGTCTTGATTGCCAAGCTGCTTCAAGATCCAAACGGCAGGTCCGAAGCGCATCATACAGAAAGGCGCCGCCGTTCCGGTTAATCATTATTACCGTGGCTTTCACTTGACTATCCATTCAGATTAAGAGTCGGCCCTAGGTAAAAGCGGGGATCATTTACTTTCTTAATCAATATAAAGATTTCCCAGACTTATTGATGCAGCTTTTAAATATATTGTCGGTCCCGGCGTGGAAGCATCATGAACCTCAAACCGGATGCACAGCATTTACTCCCTCGCCAAGTGAGATATCGAAATGCTCCGATCAACTCGTATAAAAGCTTCTGCGCTGCTTGCTGTGAGCGTAAAGCAGGCAGCACAGAGCGCCAGTACCACTGCCTGGAAGCCTGACCCCGTCTATTTGGATCAAGAACGGACTTAATGTAGTGGGCGCCTCGTCCGATGTCATAAGCGCGCATTAAACTGTTCACTTGTGCTGCTGTTCTGCGGCGATGATGATGAAGAATAACCGGCCTAGGATCATAAGCTCCTCGAAATCCAGCGGCTGATGCTCGACTAATCAGGTCTGTGTCATCACTGCCGGGTAAATGTGTGCCCGCTCCCAACATTTCGTCAAATCCACCGAGTGCCTGAAGTACTTCTCTTCGAAAAGCCATATTGGCCCCATGAATTAGCCCCGACTCAATAAAGCTTCCGGGTGGAAGCTCAAACCGGCTTTCACGCAGTTGAATGGTAATGGGGAAATCCGCTGGGTCATAGAGCAGAACTTTGCCTCCCAGATAATCAAGCTGAGCTTCGACAAAATTTCTCCAAACGGCATCTACGAAGTCGGACTGTAGATAACAATCATCGTCACTAAATGCAATTATTCTGCCGCTGGCATTTTGCCAACCGGTATTTCTGGCACGGGACAACCCTGCTTGCGGTTCGGATATTACCTGAGCCTGGATGGATGTTCGAGATAAAAATTCGGAAAGAACCGTGGAAGTAGAATCACTTGAACCATTATCGACAATGACCAATTCCCAATTCAAATTTGTAGAAACCATTTCATAGGAACGCAATGCATCGAGGAGATAATGACCTCTATTTCTCGTGCACACGACAAGCGAAATGCTGGGATGAATTATCTTATCAGTTCCTGACGCAAGGGGCTCCATCGATACGTCGAAAGTGTTTTTCATATGCTTTCTTTATTAAAACCGATCTAGAAGCTTTGTGCTATTTCATCCCATAATGCGACTTCGACATACTACATTCTGGTTGCGACTGTTATCCAGGCCACCAACCAACCTCTTGATTAAAGCGAAATGGAGTTTTCTCGGCTCCCTTAGGAAGATTCGACGTTATCGCTTCAATGCCGCGGGCACGGTTCAGCACGGGCAGCACTATCCTCCACAAACCAGGTCCAATGATTCGTTTGGCCCAAAAGCGCCACCACATAGCTGAGCGGCGAAGCTCAGGGCAAACTTCTTCGGCAAACTCCAACCATGCACGGCATTCAGCCATTCTATTGCTGTCGAAAGCCTTACTCGCCGACCAAAATCCCTCCTCTCCAAGTCGTCGCGAAATCAAATTCCGCCAAAAGTCGCGCTTGGGATGCTGTGTCCCCCACCGATCAAGAGCATATTTGCATGCTTGCCAAAACTCGCGCTGGTCCCCAATACATTGATTGTAGTATTTTGAGCCCATATTGCTTCCATGCCATCGATAATATGCCTGCACAGAACGCAGAACTCCAATCGATCCATGAAATCCAAATCGCATCCACATTTCCGCATCGCCAGAATGAGGAAGATCCACGCAATAACCTCCCAATTTCTTCTGAACCGAGGTACGAGCGACAACGGTGGGCGTCGATATTAGGCAATAGGCTAAATCAAAGCATTGCTGCAAGAACTCCGAACCCGAAATGATTCGAGATTCGGTCGTAACGGAGTTATCGGAAACTTCTGGAAACTCATTATCTGGAACCACTAATGCCATGCCGTAAGTCATTCCGACATGGTGATGCCGTTCCATGAGCTGAGTGGCCCTAGCTAAGGCGCCTGGAGCTAGGGCATCATCTGCCGACAACAGCACCGAATATTCCGCTGAAGCCCACTCAAGTAAGCCCTCATTGTAAGTAGCAATATGTCCTTTGTTGACTTGATGCCGTCGATATTCAACTCTTGAGTTGGTAGATGCTAGAGACTGGCCTACTTGTGGTGTATCATCGGAAGAACAATCATCGATAATCAGAACTCTAACGTCTACTCCATCCTGATCCAGTATGCTGTGGACGCATTTATTTAGAAAACGGCCGTAGTTATAACATGGGATTACAACATCGACACGCGGCGGCAATGTAATTGACCCACCCATAATTACTCCATGAAACAGTGTTGAGTTAATATCTTGCATTAACTACTGGTGGAATAACGCTATAAACGCGCTTGCCCATGCTTGCCAGTTGAGCTCAACTTGCATTATAGACATACCGGCTTCCTCCTTAGTTTATTTATATCTCGCTGACTGTTTATAGATGAGTCCTCTGCGGTTGTCCTTGCGCATTGCTATTACCCCTCGAGAGCCGTATCTTGTAACTATCGTTCTTGCTCCCATAATGTCCGTAGGATATTTTCGCCGAGCTATTTCCTGATTAGCTAAAGGTAGAAGCATGCTTCCATAAAATATAACATACCAAGGAAACTCAATAAATAACATATTTAATAATCCTGATCCAACAATATAACCGCCATATCCACAAGTAATCCAAAAGGCGACATCTCGAGCCCAAACTAGGTCAGGATTAACTTCAACTAAGGGAATCATTGCTCGCCATGTGTTGAATAAAATCCACATTCCCAAGCCAATAAAGCCTAAATACAGCCCTAAGCCAGGAAATCCTAATTCACCTAGTATTTGGAAATAAACACTATGTGCCACACGAACTTGTACGTCCGATTGAATCGCTTTATTGTAAATAATATGATTATCAAGGCCTACACCAATAAGTGGATGATCTAAAGCCGCGCGCCATGCTAAACGCCAATTCTCGAAGCGGCCCTTTGCTGATTCGTCTGAATTCACGTCCTGGAGGGTAGATAAACGCTCAAAGTTATTTGTTGGAATAACTTGATATCCAACCCACGCCACTAAGGCTAAGAAGCCTAAATTGCGGATTGGCTTGCCTGCCAAAAGGCTACTTAAAAAAAAGATTATTCCTAACGAGACTAAGGCGCCACGCGACTGAGTATATATAATACAAAGCACAATAAATGTTACAAATATATAGAATAAAATTAGTAATGACTTGCGCTTAGGGATACTCCTCCGTAAGCCCATAAGAGTTGCCACCACAAGACATAAGACAAGTCCGAAGACATTGTTGTCTCCTACGAATCCAGACATTTCGTCAGTTAAGTGCCCACCTCCTCGCGCTGTTATTACCAGACCAACTTTGAAGGCGTTGAAACCTATACCACCAGCACTTACCCAAAGCACTTTCTTTAAGAGATTCAAATCATGGATAGCAGAAAATAAAAAAATTGGAGCAACCCACATGGATGGAAGAAAGGCTTTGTATGTTGACCAGGCATGATCTGAGTCGTAAGCAAAAAAGCAACTAATCGTTATCCATGATAGAAAAGCCAGATAAATGATTAAGAGTGGCGGAAAACGGAAGCGTATCCGACTGCGGAGCCAATTAGATAAAATAGCAATCACTATAGCCATTTGGAACATGGGAAGCATATTCCAAAGTCCCCACGAAAAATCGTAAGGCCGTTGAAACCATATCCAGTTTAAAACTAAAATAGATCCTGATGGTGATGAAATACTCCAAGCCAAACTGGCTAAGAATAAGCCACTTAAAAGTAAATCACGCACGATTTTGACTCATTACAGTGCTAGCTGTAGATAATTCACGTAAGATTAGTAAAATATTCTGCATGAGAAACTGATACCCTGTTGGTATTCAAGCTGGTTGTGGAGGCCTCCTAATGTTAACTAAGCTAATTGGTATTTTGGTCCCTGTTTAAGTGGGCCGGATGATACGGCACTCGAATATTCATCGTTCCAAGACCAACTGGCGGGTTCGTGGAAAACACCAAAGTGTGTATTGAAAAGATCATCTCGAACATGGAAAGTCGATCCCACCTGGGCGCACAACAATTTCTGAAATCCTTTTTCACGGACCAACACATGAATGGTATAAAGTTCTGATACTAGCTTAAGAGGTGGTGTGTACAGTTCAATAACACCTTCGCCAGCAATTTTCTCAATAACAAATCCATCGGTTTCAGTACTGTAATTACAACACATCACTCCATCTGAGCGAGCAATGGCAATAATGAAGTTAGGTGTTTGGATAGACTGATGAGCTTGGTAACGTAGCCGTAGCCTTATACACTCACCATAATTAAAAACCATTTTGGAATGACCATCGTGGTCGAGTATGTCAAATTCCTTTATGAATATAGGCCACTCCTCTGGTTTGCCGTCTTTCCATGGAATAGTACTTAAACGGCAGTCTTCCTCATAATACTTGATACCTATATCTGTAGGCCCATCGAAAATTACTTTGCCATGTTTGAGGTAGATAACTCTTTTACACATTGTTTTTATGCTAAACATATTATGCGAGACAAACAGGATAGTCGCATTTGCTTTTTGCAAATCCTTTGCGAACTCGATGCACTTTCGTTGAAAAGAAACATCTCCAACGGATAATACCTCATCCAACAACAGTATCTCTGGCTCCAAATGGGCCGCGACTGCGAAAGCCAACCGCACGTACATGCCACTGGAATATCGCTTTACTGGAGTATCAATGAAGTTATCCACACCGGCGAAGTCTACAATGCTATCGAACTTTCGATTTATCTCTGCCTTGCTCATGCCTAGAATGGTTCCGTATAGATACACATTCTCTCGGCCTGTCAGCTCAGGATGGAATCCCGTTCCAACCTCCAGTAACGCACCGATGCGCCCTGTGATCCTGGCTCTTCCTGTGGTTGGCTCGGTAATACGGGATAGTATTTTGAGGAGCGTACTCTTCCCGGCGCCGTTCAATCCAATGATTCCAACATTTTCGCCAAATTCAATTTCGAAGCTAGCATTTCTTAACGCCCAAAATACATCTTGCCGCGTTGAGTGATATCCGGTTCGCTGAACTAGTGATTTAAATCTCTCCGTAAGGTGGTCCATCAAAGTATCATGTTGGGTTGATCCCTTGATTAATTTATATTGCTTACCTAAGTTATCTACTGAAATTGCCACGTTGCTGTTCATATAAGATCCGCGAAAAAGCGCTCCATTCTTTTGAAATACAAAAGCCCGCAGAGTAGCAGCAAGAGAACACATCCCATACTAATACCAATAGCTTCAAAGTTTGGAGCTGTAGTACCAAGCAAAGACCACCGAAACCCTTCTATTACTCCTACCATAGGATTAAGGCTGTAATAGAATTGCCATTTCTCAGGAACCATACTTAAAGGGTAAATGATTGGAGAGGCATACATCCATACTTGAATTGTAAAAGGTAAAATATGCTGAATATCTCTAAATCGAACATTAATTGGTCCGAGCCATAAGACAGCTGAAAAAGCCAGGATTGCAGCCATCAAGACGAAACCCGGTAAATACACAGCATTCCAGGTCGGTAAGAGGTTATACCAACCAAAAAGTACGGCAAGCACTAAAAGCGACACAAATAAGTCAACTATGGGTGTTATCACCATCGCAATTGGGATTATGAGCCGTGGAAAGTATATCTTTCGAAGTAGCTCAGAATCACCGACTAACCCTCCGGTTCCACGTCGAAGTGCTTCGGAAAAATAAGTCCATGGCAAGAAAGCTGTAAGTGCAAACAAAGGGTATGGAATACCGTCAGACGGTATCTTTGCGAAATGCCCAAACACTATCGTGAATATGAAAACAGCAAAAATGGGCTGTATTATTGCCCACCCAGCACCGAGAGCCGCCTGTTTATAGCGAACTTTAAGCTCTCGCCATACAAGAAAATATAGCAGTTCACGGTATTGCCATACTGCCTGTAAATCCAGCATGAAAATTCCCTTACTAGGCCGTATTTCTATAATGCGGCGGTGAATAGATCCATAGCCATCTGCTGACATTGATATTTTGTCTCTTGCAAAAAGTTAATTGGAAAAATAAGCGACTTTAGCCATTTGCCACGTATTAAATTGGCTTAAATTAATGGCCCAGTAAATTTTGTAATCACTTTGTGGGTCTATAACTTCGATGGGCTAACATCCAGCAAAGTGGCCAACTAATCAGGTTTGATTTTAGTTTATGCCATATACCAAGCAAATCATTCATCTCTGCTGCTATGGAGAGTTCTACGAATCGACAGCGCTCAACATGTAGCTATCTGAGGCCATGCTTGTGAGTCCCGTTGGCGAAAGGCTTCTATAAGCTTCCAGAAGATCAGTCCAAATGCACTTCCAAGCATACTTCTTCCGAACAAGTTTAATTGCATTTGTACGGATTTCATCTGCTAACTCTTCACTGCAAAGAAGCTGCAATACTGCCGAGCTAAATGCCTCCGGTGTATCAACGAGCATAATATCCTTACCAGAAGTAACATCCAATCCCTCTGCTCCAATAGAGGTTGATACCACCGGAATCCCCATAGCCATTGCACTTAGAATCTTCAGGCGAGTACCACTTCCACTCTTCAGCGGCACAACAAATACTTTGCACCTTGCTATGTACGGGCGAATATCAGGAACCCCGCCAGTCAGAATGATATTCTTGTTGCCTTTCACTAGCTCCTGCAAGTGCTGTGGAGGCTTATGGCCTACGCCATAGAACCGAATGTCAGGAATGCTTTGTTGAAGTATTGGGAAAATGCTTTCGCAAAAATAGCGAACGGCGACTTCACCCGGGCCATAATTAAGCATACCGACAAAGATGACTGAATTCGCCTCACGACTAATTGAGGTTTGATTAAATAATGTATTGTCACAGAAATACTCCAGATCTACTCCATTTGGAATAGTAATAACCTTAGCTTCTCTTGCTATCCGCAGCAAACTCTCTTTATCAGCATCGGAACAAACAAAGCAGCGTGTTATCTTAGTGCAAGTAGTAGCTTCGTACCGGATACTCTTCCTTAGCTGCAATTGCATATAGAATTTCTTGAGCAGGTTCGCCTCAGTAGCTAAGCTTGTCTGTATTTGATTAGAAACTATGTTGTGTTCATCAAGAACTGTTATGGCTGATGAAGGGATATACGGTAAATATACCGAGGCATCTAGATGATCGAAGTGAACTACATCAAAACAGTTTGAAGTAAAGAGACTGCTTATTTCATTGGCAAGTGCTGGAAGATAATGTTTAGCAACTGGAAATGGTACTGAAGAAAATAAGCTCTTTAAAATTTTAAATAAAAAGACTAAGCGGGAATCATTGGGGGATTCCACTACTCTCACGTCGTGGCAAATTTGTTTAAGCTCCTGAATATAGCTATATTGAGAAGAGTTATCGATCGTCGTAAGGAGTGTAATGTCATGTTCCTGCGACAGTCCCTTCAAGATGTGGAACGTTCTTATTCTGCCACCCGAATCTAATGGATACGGAAAATTTTCAGAAATGAATAGTACACGCATTAATCTATTTTCTGGGTATTATGGCTTTACTTAATATTAGGCGAGGCGCTATGAAAATCTGCTCCTGTGACTAGTGCCCATTTGATTATTAATGTGGATAAATATGCGGATTGGTCAATGGATTTGACGTTGGCGGCTCCAGCACTTAATTTACTACCTTCCTCACCATCGCTTGTTCAGAGTAATACAGAGAGTAATACAGCTTTAAATACTCTCTCGCCATTCGCTCCGCTGAAAACTTGTCTAAGACGTAGCGCTTGCCTTCGATACTTAATCTGAGGCGAAGTGATTCATCTCTTACCAGATCATCGAGATGAGCGGAAAGCTCATTCGCTTTATTATTCTTGAAAACAAGACCATTAATATTGTGCATAACTAAGTTCAAGCACCCAGGAATATCGGATACCACCACTGCAACTCCTGCCGCCATTGCCTCCATTACGCATCTGGGGATACCCTCAAGCTTGGAGGGCAAGACAAATATATCAAAGCCTCTAAGAAAATCGAGCCGATCATCGCGGAATCCAAAAAACTTTACACGGTCATTAAGTCCTTGCAGGGTTACATAGCTCTGTAATTCACCCATTTGTTCGCCGGACCCTATTATTGCTAAACACGTATTGCAATAATTCATGCTCGCAAAGGCTTTCAGCAAGATATCTATACCTTTCCTCGGAATTAGTTGGCCTATATACCCGATAACTAATCTACCATTCTGCTTCCATGCTGCTATTTCATCACTAATATGTTTAGATGAGGTTATTTCATTTAAATCTACGCCATTCTCAATGAGTCGAGCTTTATGCTTTAATCCGGGGATTTTGCACAAATCTAAAAATAGCTCTGAAGATACAGGAGCTACAGCATCGAAAAAGGGGAAAACTAAACGGTTTATGGCTTCGTAACAGCGAAGTTTGAAATCCGAATTCATGCTCCAGCCATGTGGTGTAGATACAATCCGGCATTTTGTGCCGGCTGCAGCAAGCAAGCCAATTATATCTGCCTTATACCAGTGGGTATGAAGGACATCAATCTTATGGCTTAGTATGTATTTTCTTATCTGAAATATTGCTGTTAGGCTCACTTTACCATAGGCGTTGAATATGGCTGTCTCAAACCCGAGAGATTCTGCGCGTTTACATATTGCTGGAGTAATGTTCGGGCTATCTCTAATAACAGAAATCACGGAATCTATTTTAGTACGATCAATATTATTGATTAGCGCCAAGACCCATCGTTCTGCTCCATATAATCTCCCCGGCGCTGCTAAATGCAGTACTCTGATGGGGCTTCCGTATTTCATGTTGTTAAATGCTTTTCTTGAACTGCTAGTATTTAGGAAATCAATTAAGCTCGTTAGGTATTCAAAAAGCAATTATGAGCTAGGACTTGAGCTGAAGTTAGAGCTGAGCATGGGCATATAGGCATCAATGATTATCTATAAACTTAAAAGCTAGGAAATTATATGAAGTGGCTTGTTATTCTTTGTGGCTGACTTATCGCTCTTTCCTTATCTTTAATTTGCCCCATCTTAATTCTTATTGCTATTAAATTGCTAGTCAATGATTTTCAAATGATCCTTGACTAATAATTTCTTCTGTCAAAACTAGATTAGGATAAATATCTTATTCTATAGGCCAAAAACTTGTTTAATAGGCCTCGCTGGATTTCCAGCAATAATTTGCTTATCTGGGATAGTTTTAGTTACTACCGCTCCAGCACCAACAATACAATTCGCCCCGACATCAGCAAGAATAATAGCACCTTCTCCAATCCATGTTTGTTTGCCTATGGTAACTTTATCGAAGCGAGGAATAGGCGAGAATTCTCCCGAATCCGTAAGATGTTGGTGCCTGCCGCTAGGAATGCTCACGCGACTTGCCATAAGAACGCCATCGCCGATAAAAGCGCTACCTATGACACAATATGAACCCAACGACACATGGTCACCTAGATGAACAATTCGTGAAGAAAATATAGAACCAAATCCAATATGTATTTGCCATGAGCTCTTTTCTAGAGTCACAAAATAATAGGCTGCCCGTAGATAGACTCCGATTAGCCCAGGAAAGAGAGAAAGAAATTGCCCTTGGGTAACGAAGATCTCCTCCTTATTAGTGGTTTTTTTCTCTACCCACGCCGCTAGAATCATTGGTAACGTCACAAGTGTGGAGATGATGAAGACTGTCTTCTTCGCCATTACTCGGAGATTTACGTTAGAATGGACCCTTACCACAATTACAAAAATCCTATTTTATAGAATCTACTAAAACCAGATTAACTATACTTTGAAGGTCTAGCCATGAATATGGTAAAACAATAGTTTTCAGAACTAAAGATGGAGTCGGGTTAATGGGTGTTGTAACTGGAATTAGGCCTCTTTGGGGCTAAAATTTGATTATATAATACCGCATAATCTGCGCACATAGCATGCGTAGTAAAATGATCCTCAAAGCGGCATCGACCTGCTGCTGCAAAAAGATGTCTTTTTTGAGGATTACTCCAGGCGTCTAATATCGCAGCCATTAGCGCAGAAACTGAATTCGATGGAATTACCCATCCTGTTTTATTATTTATTACAATTTCGGGATTGCCACCAACATCTGTAACTATTACAGGAGTGCTTGCAGCAATAGCTTCAAGCAGCGCCATAGATGTCCCTTCGCTAAAGCTGGGCAAGACGAACAGATCCATCGCTCGAAGAAGCTCAGTGGCATCTTGCCGATAACCTGTAAAATGCACCTTTGCCCCAAGATTTAGTGTCTCGACCAGAGCTTTGACATCAGTATACGTTGGCCCATCACCCACAAGGAGGCCGCGAATATGGGGTATCTGAGAGTGAGTACCTTGAATGCCTCTTATTAAAAGAGGAAGGTTTTTGATTGGATCAAACCGACCTATAGTGCCAATTACGAAGTCGGTAGAGCTAAAACCAAGCGATTTCCGAAGCGTGTCTCTTGGCGCCTTTCCGGAAGACGGATCAGGAGTTACTCCGTTATAAATAACTCGTGTAGAGGAGGCATTCAAGCCCTCGTAGCAATGAAGTCTCTGTCTAATATCTTCGGACACAGCCACTATACAATGGGTTAGTGGCCGAATAATAACTTTATTGAAAAGAACCCGCTTATAATTTTTCCGTTCCGGGAAAAAACGCCCATGTTCTTCAAAAAGAAGTTTCGGGGATGGGAACAAAACTCGAGATAATGCCGAATAAAACCAAGGAGTATACTGATGCGCATGGATTAATTCCGTTTGATCTCGTCGAAATATTCTCGCTAGTTGTACGGAAATGTTGAAGTCAAGACCTGGCCGGCGGTTTAGGCTAGTGACTGTAATACCTTGAGCGCGAAGATCGTTAGCCCACAATCCGGGCTCGTCTATGCATATGATGTGTACAGTGAAATCGGCTTTGAATATCAAGCTCATTTGTACTACGAGCTTCTCGGTTCCACCTGGATTCAGGCTATGAACTACATAAGCTAACCTAGGGCGCATAGACTTCATCAACTAGTTTCTTGTTTTAAAATATTGGATGTATTCGTGCCATTTCATTCTGCAAAGCCGCTTTATATCTATTATTGCAAAGTGGATTTTTTTTCTTATTGTACTCGCAAGCCTTGCTTTTTTCGGAAGGAATGTCCTTGGATGGCCAAAATTATAACCATGGCGAGTAAAAATCCTCTGGGCTATAGAGACCTTTTGGAAGAATGCGTGGATATAGCCATACACACATAGGATCACTAATGGTCTAGTCAAAAGAGCTGTATTGAAGCTTGTGACATCATCGACGCATCTTTCATAGAAGAAAAGCGCCTTTTCTGAGTAGGTTTTATGCTTGTCTGGCTCTCCATATTTTGCTGCCAAATAAAATACATGGCTTTTTCTAATATCGTGAGCAGGCCAGGTTTCAGTAGGTATTTTAACTTTGTAAAGAACGTCCTTATATGGAACTTCGTAGTCCACCATCCAATCGGCATAATGTAAAAAGCTATCACGTGCATAGTAAAAGCAGAAATCCAATTCTCCTAGCTCACTTTTGGTATCAAGGTATTTTCCAAGCACTTGCAGAAAGACCAGATAAGACCATCGGTATTCAGGTTCATTTAGGTTGAGTGCTGGAATATCATCCCTCGGGTGAATGCATCTTTGAATAAGCTCTTCAGCCTTGTTGAAATAATCACGATTGCCTGAAAGCCGATAGGCATCGATCAAGGCATTAACTGAATTTCCAGCGCCTCTTCCTGGTTTGTGATAATCCGTGCTTGTTGTCTGGCTTGCATCTCCGGTCGGGCTCTCATCAATTAAGCCGAGAATTCCATATGCGCCATCATCCATGGCAATGACCCAATCCGCCAATCCTAATACAGTTTCGGCAGCTTCTGGGTCACCAGTCAAATAGAAGTAGTGAAGCAGACCGGAAGTATAATTATGCTCATTGCTTGGTCCCCCACCGTATTTACCTCCTTCAGCATTTTTTTGGCTATAGGTTCGATGCGTGCTTGTGCAAGCATCCCGGTAATGGTCGGTATGCCAAAATAGTCCTTTATTATAAGTGGGCTTATCTTGATCGGTATGATAAATGTCAATATCTATCATGTGCCGTGCAGCCTCGTCCATTAGTTGCTGCCAGCGCCGATCACCACTTCTTAAGAAGTGAACGAAAGCGCCGTAGATAAAATCATATTGGTTATTATAGTGAGAGATCAGGGCGTTGGGGCTTGAGTGGTTTACTGCTTCATGATCCGCATAAAGATCACCAAAATTTCTCCAGCCATATTCATCAATTATTTCGCGTTTGCTAAAAAAAGAGTTAGGCCCTTCGATGATATTTTTAATGTAATTTAAATATGTATCATTTGGATCATTCTGCTGTGAGGTAAAGCAAAATACGGCTTTGGTCTTTTCTACCCATTCAGGATGTATCCAAACATGAGGAGGATGCTGGAACATGGAAATAGACGAAGCCTGCCCCGGTAGGCCTAATTCGAGAAACAGCACGTGTCGTTTTTGCTCTCCTCCCTGAATCTCAAAAAATTTTTTGCTTTCACGCGGGAAAATTCCAAGATTAATTGTTCCGTTTTCCACACGAAGAGCCTTGGGAAAGTTCTGCCAAAAGTCTTTAATGGTTGCTGAGATCCAGCCATTTGCTGATATAGCCGTTACCGCTGGGGTTGCCCGTGTGCCTTTCGTGGGTAAGCTGAATTGTGAGGCGTCTAGACCTTCAAATAACCGGTATCCACGAAAAGACACCGACATCTCACCGAACTGATCAACATGATTATTTGATCGCCAGTTCTGGCCACCGCTTGAATCCTGGTATAGCATCCAGTTTTTGCTGGTGGATACCTGGGTTTCTTTAGGGTTAGCTTCGTACCAACGTATTTGAATTACTTCCTCATTGAGAGATAACTTCAACGACAAATCTTTAAAGAAGACCGAGCCTGGATCTCCAAGGTCCCACAGGCCGCCGGGATGAACGGCAGCCTTAGGATTGCCTATTAAAAGCTCCACTTGTAATATGGATTTCCCGGAGTAAAGTACAATGCGAGCCTTAAAGATTAAGTCAGATTGCCTTTTCGGTAACTCGAATTTACCTTGGGCTAGCAAAGAAACTCTTAATGGACCTGCTTCTTCGATTTCAAATCGATCAATAATTGGATGGCATTCGTCTCCTTTCTGGTCGTGCAAATGTATTTGCGAACCATTATTACTGACGAGAAGTGTTCCGTCGATTCGAACTGACTTGAATGGCAACAGCACCTGTTTAGGAATAATAAACTCAGCGCTCCCTGTATTAATGCTGAAGTCTTCGGCGCATTCGTTTATTTGAGGTATGGATGAGTCAAATAAGGCCTTCCAAGCTTCTAGATCAAGACCATGGCAAACTGTGAATTGCTCACGTTGATTAGGCGACAGGCTTACGAAAAAATCGAGAAGAATCCATTGAATGCTGTTATCCGGCCAAAATGCTAAGGGCTTAGATTGGCAGGGCACACGCTGACCTGAGCTGTTTATAAGAGTGATTCTAGAAGCAGTGAACAGCGAGCCTCGGGGTAGAGGGAAGCCAATGCGTATTGGCTGGTTTGTCCGGGCTATACCATGGCGTTCTTCCACGAAGATTATCTGGTTAGAATCGCCCATTTGAGTTCTTGGCCTTGTTTAATGACTACTATGCTGGCTTTATCGAAGCAGATTTGAAACAATCTTGCTGTTCACGAAGCTGACCTTCTCAGCAAAATTTCAGAATAGGTATGAAGATGAATCTCAGTGACCTTAGAGACTGATAAATCTTCGGATAGGCGGTCCAAGTAACTTTGTTACCGTTACTGGTAGCATCTTCCAGCAGGCCATCGCTGCACCCAGTTTATCTTTTTCAGGCTGCTTTCTCAGTTTTCGGTTTTCCTTCCTATTTAAGGAATACCAATATATCGGAACCGGCGCGGATCCCCATTGCGCCTTGAACTTGTATGCGTTTCCATTATGAGTACAGCGCCCAAGGTCCATTTGGGCGTATTTATTTTGACATCCAAACTCCATCATGGCCCAGTAAAGTAACATATTAGGTGCGCAGTAGCTATACTGTCTGAGCGAAGAGGCCCAAGGGTTTGCCAGCAGGTCCTTAAAGCCAATCACCAAGGCACAAGCCATCGGTATTTTGTTTCCATAGACTACAAATAAATGAGATGTCTTGGGAAATCTTTTCAAAACCTCTAAGAATAGCTTTTTTGAATGGACAGGGGATCCCAGGTCACGCATATTAGTAGCAAAAACTTGGTAAAAATCATGAATCAGCTCCTGCCTGCCTTGTTTTACAATTAAGCCCTCCTTCTCAGCTCTACGTATTTGGCTCCGAAGTTTGGCTTTGAAAGACTTCATCAGCAACCCAGGCTCACTAGGGAGTGGCAATACCATTCTCACCTTGTTCGTATGCAAAGATAAGGTCCAGTCGAGCCCGAATAGTTGACGCTGTTCAGACGCCATAGCTCCCATGTTTGAAGGGCATTCATCGATAGGCCATATCGGGGCAGTATTCCTAATTTCTATATTTGAAACGTCTAATACCTTCGCTAAATCGATGCTGCTCGATAACAAGGATTTTCCAGCCACAGGACTGTCTGCTAGAATTCCAGCCGAATCAAAATATGGTATAGAAATAAGGCTATTGCCGAATAGCCAATGTTTTATTTGGAAAAGTGGCAATATCCCGGCAATTTCATTGTAACTGTTATCGCCCTCCTTCATTGAGGAAAAATTTATATCGTCGGCTATTTTAATTTTCTGGGGTTTAAGCTTATTCTTCGCAAGGAGAAAATATCCACTGTGGGCGTAGCTGGCATTAATTACTTGCTGCCAGCTGTACAAATGATATAAAGAGCTATTTGATTGAGTATCGACGAAACTATCCCATTTAGAAGCATCATTTTCTGACATTAAAGATGTTGATATTTGCATTTCTTCTGCTTTGTTCGGAGGTGGTCAATAAGGACGCTGAGTAGAAGTGTGCCTAGGTGCGCTGAGGCACACGAGAAATAAGATGAAAGTGATCAATTCCCAGTCGCGCCGAAAACACCCTTAAATGAAGGTTAATATTTCGGCTGTTTGTTCGGTGTTCAGCTGATGCAGTAATCAGGGGGAGAGTGTTAAGGCGCTACGACAGCTTGGAGATAATGATTTTGGGCACGCTACCGCCCTACGAAATACCGGAAATATCGTATCAAGGAGCCTATTCAGTAATAATTGAACTGCTCTCCCAAATTCTTGGGTTGAGCTTTATCGGGCAATGGAAAGGAAATTTTTTATTTATTTTATGCTAAGCGAACTAAATCCCGCTGTAAGGTGATGCGATTTTCTCTCCCCAAAATATTAAGCAAAATAGTAACCCGCTCTTCGGCAGTTTCGGCTAAAAAGATCCCCTGCATACCTGCCAGTGGCCCGCTGTCAATAACCAGAGCATTGCCAGGTGCGAAAACCGGGAGTTTCAAGGTATGTAAGCCGGTGTTAGGATCGGCAGCTCGTTTAAGGGAATCGACGACTCGGTCAGGTACAATAGCGGGAGCTTCGGAAAAGCTCACCAAGGTATGTACGCCGGTTGTGTAACGTATTGATCGGAAATCGTCATGTTCGAGCGTAAGGCGAACGAAAATATAACGTGGAAAAAGAGGCTCAACGACATTGAGCCATCGGCCACGTTGCCGCCGGAGGTGTTGTATTAGAGGGAGATGAAGATCGTAGCCTTGCCTTTGGAGATGTTCCTTAGCGATCCATTCTTTTCGAGGCTTTGTGTGCACTAGGTACCAGTGCTGGATAACGTCCATATTGTTCTTAAAGTTGCTTAAACCTTCTCCCTTGAATAAGGAAGATTGCGATGATGTATTTTTAGATACAACCGCGCGTCATTGCTTTTTGCTGGTCTGAGAGCGCGCTGGCTGCCTCTCTGTTCGTTAGTCCTTCGATCCCGTTGTTCGATAAAGGTTGATCCTCACAAGAGTTGATCTTGAGACTAAGTGCGTAATTAATATTACGCCAGAATAAGGATGCGTTGCAATAGGCATATATGTATAAATTTTTCTGACCACTATAAGAGACAGGGCATTGTATTTGAGCCAGTTGTATGGACCGCAATAAAGGACCGAGACGGGCCTGAACTCAGCATTAGGCGACCCCCATGATGGGCAACAGAAGGAAAACTCCCAGCGCTCCTCTGTGGGAGTTCGAAGGCCATTGCTGGTTAAGGCGTCGACCTAGCTGTTTAGTCCCACGATGTGATGGAGTGGGTTGGCCGTGCAGCGCTCGGGTTTCTTTTGTCAGCCTTTGATGCGGTATTTATAGGGTGTGAGACCTTGGAGGGTTTTGAGCTGGTTGGTGAAATTGTAGGCCTCGGGAAGTGATAGAGAGGTTCTTTGAGCGGTAGATGTC
>CADDYU010000043.1 GCA_902810705.1 Methylococcaceae bacterium | reverse complement strand
GATCCACTTCGGTCGGCCGCTCGGGGCACAGCGGACAGAGGAAACCCTCAGGGATGTTCGATGACCGCGCCGCGCTACGGGCAGGCTCGCGCCGCCCATCCGGCTGCCGGTCGGTCTGCCGCGGCGCGTCGCGGTATGGTCGAAGAACCCGACGCCGCTGGGGACGGGAGCGCTCACAGCGCAACACCGAGCGAGGCGTCCCAACAGGCGCCTGCGGGAGCCGGCGATGCTCAGCCCCTGCCGAGTTTGCGCTCGGCCGCCACCCGCACCGGCAGCAGGTCGGCCAGCGCCATGACAGCGTTGGCGCCGATGGGGTTCCAGTATTCGCAGGTCGACCAGTCGCCGTGGCCGGCGGTGTCGATGAAAACTTCATCGTCGGCGTTGCCCCGCGGACCGACCATGAAGCCGCCGGGAATAAGCCCGAACGCGCGGCTGTGCGGCATCGGATTGTTGTAGCCCACGCCCGTCACGAACGAGACCTGCGCCGGGTTGTTGCCCAGCAGCCAGAAAAGCTGGCTGAGCGCCAGGTTGCGGGCCTCGGGCAGATCAAACACTCTGGAGCAATACGCCAGCCCGTGCGCCCACGACATCGCGTGCCCCCCCAAGCCGATATTCACACGCTGGCGGCTATGGGCAGGCATGAACAGCCGGTAGGTCCGGCCACCGGCGCACGGGCGATAAAGGTCGGCCGTCGTCGGTGGATCGAGGTACAACCCGTAGGGCATGTAGCCGAAGGCGTTGGTCGCGCACAGCGGCGAAACGTACTCGGCGACGCAGCGCCGGACGATGCCTTCGATCTCCCGGCGGCGGGGATGATCGGGCACCGCCTCGATCAGCGCTGCCAGCGCAATCAGCGGCTGGGACGATTGCAAAATGCCGTGGTAGCTTTCGGACTTGGCGGCATCCATGAACCAGAACGCCGTCTGCGGCGACCAGAGTTCGAGCAGGCCCGCCAGCGCCGCAGCGACCGCAGCGCCGTCGGCGCCATGCCCGCGCATCGCCAGCGCCGCCAGCAGTCGCCAGGCGCGCATCGAGGTCCAGGCGTGATATTCGTCGTTCCGCCGGCCCTCCATGAACCGCCAGCACGCCGCTGCCGCCCGCCGCGATGTCTCGATCAGCGACGGCTCCGACTCGGCCAGCAGCGCAGCCGATTCCATGAGGATCAGCATGTTGGTGTACTGCACCAGCGGGTTGTAACTTGTCCGCACCGGTCGCTCATCACCACTGCCGGGAATGTTGTCGGTGAAGCGGTTGTGGGCGTTGTCGGCGTAGGAACCGGAGAGGTTTTCGTACCACCAGGTCATCCCCTCCTGCCGCCGCGAGTCGCCTCCGCCGCCGACGTCCTCATAGATCATGCCCGTCGCCGGGTTCTGCATCTTGATGATGAAGCGGACGCCCCAGGCGATCTCGGCCAGGTACTCCCGCGCTTGAGGATCATCCGAGGCAGACGGCCGGCGGCTGGCGACCCAGCGCGCAAAGGCCAGGGCGGGCAGCGTGCAGTGGGTCATCCACTTGCGCGTGTCGCCGGCGTCGTGCCAGCCACCGGTGGCGTCGATAGGCTTCCCGCCGGAGTTGGGCACGCCATCGTCGAGGTGGCAGGGCCCGCGCCAGCTATTCTCAAAATCGCCGCAGCGAATACTGCGGATATACTGCAGGAACAGCAGAGGAACGTCGGCAAGGATGCCATCGTGGATGGCGAACATGAGCGACCAGCCCCGGGCGCCGGAGAGCGTAAGCCGGTAGACGCCGGGCTTGCGCCAGGCGGTGAAGTCGCCGATGCGGTAGCTGCCCAGCGCCGCCGGCGCGGCCTCGAGCCGGCCGCGGAAGACGACCTTCCAATTTTCGAACGATCCGAGTGAGGCCTCAAAATCGTTGTGGAGCATGTCCTGCAGCTCAAACTCCTCACCCGCTTCGGCGGGGAAGACCCCGCGCTTCACGCCGTCGGTCAGGAACCCGACATGATTGACAATAATATTGGGCTTGGATCGCAAATCTAACGTCACTTTAAGAGCCTCTAACAAAATGACCGATTGAGCGATGCGTGGCCCTTTTCGCATCTTCTAATAGGTATGACATCCACGGCCCCGGCCAACGCAAAAGTGCCCGTCAGACGGGCACTTAGCGTCGACAACCTGCGATTTTGAAGCGGAGGAGGTGGGATTCGAACCCACGGGACCCTTGCGGGCCCACCGGTTTTCAAGACCGGATTACTCTAACGACTTTCAAGACAAAATCGATAATACCCCTTTCCCATACCTCTTTCGTCACTATACTCATCGTGCGAACTGTAAGCACGGGAGTACGACATGCCGAGGCAGGCCAAGCTGCGAAAGAAGAACGGTTACTGGTTCACCAAGGCCGGCGGCCCGAACGGGGTCTACCTCGGCCGCGTCGGTGAGGTGACGTACCTGGACGCCAAGCGGAAGTTCGCGGAGCACCTCAAGGGGCTGGCGCCGTCGCGCGCCACGCCGGCGCCCGCCGGGATCACCATCGCCGAACTGGTTGACCTGTTCCTCGACTGGGTCGAAGCCCACCGGTCCGCCCGGACGTACGGCGAGCGCAAGCATCACCTCCAGCGGTTCATCGATTTCACCCGCGGCGATCGGTTGGTCGGCGACACGCCGGCCATCGAGGCGCAGGCGGTGGACCTGTCGGCGTTCCTGGCACACGTGAAGGAGAAGTATAAGCTCGACCCGTTCACCGTCGACAAGCACGCCACCAGCGTCAAGGCCTGCTTCAACTGGGGCTCAAGGCACCCGTCGCCCGTTCCCCACCTTCCGCCGGGGTTCCGGCCGTTCGCCAGCATCGAGAAGTACAGGCGGCCGCCGTCGCCGATGCTCGAAGACGAGCTGCCCACGCCGGACGAAGTGACGCTGCTGTTGAAGTGGGCGGACGCGGATCTGGGTCAGGTGCGGGAGCCCAAGACGCCGGGCAAGCGCGGGCGGCCGATGCGGGCCCGCCGTCCGGACGAGTACCGGCCGCCGGGCGAGAACCCCTACGAAGGGTTCGAGGACATGCTGCGCGTCTACTGGCACACCGGCGCCCGCACGTCGGAACTGGCGGCTTGTACCGTCAGCGACTTCGTCCGCAGCGCCAAGCAGGTCGTGCTCGGCCGGCACAAGCGTGCGCGGACGATGAAGGACGCCGTCGCGCGTCGGATCACGTTGAATGCCGAGGCCTTCGCCATCTTGGAAAAGTGCTGCAAGGGCAAGCGCGGGGACGAGCCGATCTTCACGGACCCGAAGGGGCGACCTTGGACGCGGTTGCGGCTGGACGACCGGTTTAAGAAGGTGCGGGAGCGCGCCGGCGTGCGCGACGACATCACCATCTACTCGCTCCGCCACCTGTGGATTAGCGAGATGATGATGGCCGGCGTGGACGTGGCGACCGTGGCGAAGATGGCGGGCACGAGCATCGCGATGATCGAGAAGGTGTACGGGCACTTCACCAACCAGCACTTCCTCGATGCACAGGGCCGGCTGGACGCGGTGCGCCAGGCACGCGCAGCTTCGCCCGCGCCGACGCATGCCGCGGATGCAATGACGACGACCGCCAGTCCAAAGCAGGATCGCTCTGCGGCGGCCTGAAGGCAGGCTCATACAGCCGGAGGTCGGAAGTTCAAACCCACACGCACGCGGCGCCAACGCTGGCATCCGTTATTGGACATCGGTTGTTGGCGGAGCGCCCGGCGCTGTCGATCCGTTCGGCTCCGCGGGTTGTTCGTTTGAGACCTCTGCCGATGGTCGATCGCGGTAATACTCGATCAGCGGCGGGTCGGCGTCCTTGTCAACCGTCATGTGCCTGGCACGCATCTTCACCGTCCGGTCGGGCGGCGGAGCGCAGAACTCCTTGTCGATCATGACGAACTGGACTTCGGCGAGTTCGCCTTCGGCGAGTTCGTAGAGCATCGCGTGGAAGCCTTCGAATTGCGTTCGATTCTCTCGCTCGCTGATGTTCTTCATCGGCGAGTCGATGATGAGGAGTGTCGGCAACACCGACCCGATCCGGCGCGCCAGTCGGTGGACCGCGACCGCGAAGCAGCACTTGAAAAGCGTCTTTTTGCCGCCGCTGCCGAGCGTGTCAAAGGAACTGATCGCGGCCTCACCCGAAGTCCGGTCCATGATCGACGGCAAGAAGTTAGGGCTGGACAGGGTCACAATGTCGTCGGCCGCGAATCCCGGAAGTTTGGCCCGCACGAGGCAGTCGAGGAACAACTCGCCGAGCAAGCGGACGTTGGTGAGATCTTTTTCGGCGGCCTCTCGCGCCTCGCGGAGTTGGCGCCGCAGTTCGGCCTCGCGCGTCTGGAGCGAGTCCGCCTTCTTCTTGAGCGTCTCCACCCGGGCGGGGAGGACGCGTAGCCGTTCGAGGAAACGCGCCTCTTCCGTTACCGCCGCGAGTCGGCGTTCCGTCTCAAGCACCTGCGAGAGGTACGCCGAGTCGTACCGCTGCATTTCGCTGCTGAGCGAGGCGTCAACCCGCTGCTTCTCGTCGATTAACCGTGATTCGCGGACGCGCAGAACGCGGAGTTGGTCCTGCTGCGTCTTGATGAGTTCCTCCAACTCCGCCCGTCGCCCGGTGAGGTCCGCCTCGGTCGCGGTGACGACCGGCTCAGTGTCCGCGGCGTCGGGCTGACCGCACAGGACGCATGTGCCCTCCGCTCGGACCGGCAACGGCTGCGTGCATCGCGGGCACCGCTCGAACTCCACACCGTTTAGGACCGCCCGGGCGGTGGTGACCCGCTGGAACTTCGTGCTAAGCGAGAGCAATTCGTTTCGGTGCCGCCGGTGCTGTTCGACCGTCGTCTCCACCTGCCCAATTGCGTCACGCACGGCTCGCACCTCCGAGACGAGTTGGCGGGCGCGGTCGGTCAAGCGTTCGGTGACGTGCGTCTTTGCCGTACTCAGATCGTTGCGCAGTGATTGTATCGATGCGTCAAGAGTTTTACGCTCCGCATCGAGCGCCTGGAGCCGCGCCACGATGTCCATGTCACTGTCGACGCCAGCCTCGTCGAGCGAGGTTTTCAGCGATTCGGCTGCCTCCGCCGCAGCGACGCGCTCCGAGCGGACGTCGTCCAGTTCGGCCTCAAGCTCCGCGACGCGCTGCTGGTTGTACCTCAGCAGGTACGCCAGCACCGTGCGGCTCTTGAGCCGCCTGGGGAAGTCCGCGCCGTTGTCGAGGTGAAAGAAGCTGCTGTCGATTGTGTCTTGGTCGAGATAGCAGTACCAGAAGAGGTCGCGGAAACTCAGCCGCTGGAGTTCCGAGTCGTCCTTCAAACGGCTACGCCGCACCTTCGGCGGCTGCACGTCGGCGAGGTAGAACAGCAGGTCGGACAGTACTTCCACGCCGGTGTTGGGCAGCACTTCCCCGGCCGCAACGCGTGCCGGCACGATGAGTTGCTGGGCGGCTGCGCCCACGCCCCAACTGGCGAGGACCTGGTTAGCGTTGACGGCGCGCTCCAGGCGCACCGGTACGTCGTTAATCGTAAAGTCGAGCGTGGCCGAGACGAATTCGCTCTGGAGCGCGGGCGTCATGTCGAGGCCGCCGCCGAAGCAGTAGTCGATCAGTCGGGCGATCGTCGACTTGCCGGCGCCCATCTCGCCGTAGAAGTAGGTGAAGTCGTCGAACGGCACCGTGTACACAGCTCGCTTGCAGGTCAACTCGAGGTGGTTCAGGCGAAGCTTCATAACTGAATTTCCTCGCCCCAGTTCATGCCCGTGAGCTCGGGCACCACCCGGTAGATCAAGTCCTTAAGCGCGCTGCCGGACATGGTTCCCACCGCTTTGCTCACCTGTTCGGTGCGGGCGTTGAGATCGGCGAAGTCGGCCTGCTGCGCGATGGAACCGGCCACCTGTTTTCCGCGGTCGGTCAGCCGCACGTGAACGGTTCGGCCGGAGACGAAGCTATCCACGAGCCCTTTGGCGACCAGCAGGCCGATCCACCGCCGGTAGCGACGGTCCCACGGTCCGTAGCGGAAGCGGATCATTCGGCTCTCCACCGTGTCGCGCTCGTACGGCTGCATCACGACCGCCGGCGGGCGCTTGTACCTCGCTCGCAGCAGGCGCTCGAAGTAGAGCGGGTAGCGCAGCAGGAAGTCCATTTTGGCGAGCTTTGTAATGCCGTTCACCGTGCCGTCACCCTTGTCAGCCTGTTGCTGGAGCAACAGAAGCAGGCGCGCCTCGTGCAGCGCGTCGGCCTGCTCGGCGGCGACGGCGGATTCGACAATCCGGAGGCTCATACGACCTCCTTCACGTCGAACTTCGGACTCCACCAAACCTTGCAGTCTTCGGTCAGCAAGCCGGCCACGCCCATCAGGCACTCGTGCGGCTGGCGATGCACGATGTCCGGCTGGTTGTCGGCGACGTTCTGGAGGCGCGTCACCACGCGGCGGTACATGTCCATGCCCCACGGCTCGGGGTTCGCGGAGGCCACCGCTTCGGCGTCCGTGCAGGTGCCCTGCACGAGCTCCTTCAACTGGTTGATGATCTTGCCCGCGTCGTCCGCGTCTTGGGCGACCAGCGTCAGCAGGTGCTGCTCGGCCGACAACGTGCGCGACTGCATCGAGTCGAGCTGGTTGACCAATCCACCCTTGAGCAGCTTCTTGGCCAGGGTTTCTAAGTCGCGCTTCCCGTCGCCGAGCTTCAGCGATGTGCTCGACGGCGCGAAGCGAAAGACGAGCGTTCGCCCCGCGATCACATCCTGGATGGCGTCGCGCGCGACCAGCCGCTTTGCCTTAAGCCTGGGATTGATGTGGTCGTTGCCGAGCACGCAGCACCAGTGCTTGCTCGGGTCATCGATCGCGACCGACGACGCGTTGAATACCATCTGGATCAGTTCGTCGCGTAGCCCGTCGAGCTCCGCGGGCGCGAGTGTCGAACAACCGTCGAGCGTCGGCAGGTGCTCGTGGGCGATCGAGGTTTCGAACCCGTCGAGCGCAGGGCCCTTCACGACCTGGACGCGCTTGCACGTCTCGAACAGCTTGGCCCTATCGCAACCGAGCTTCGTCGCTAGGTCCTGCAGCGCCTTCGCGTGCGCCGCCGCAAGGCCTTCACAGGCGGTGCAGCCGGGCACCGCCAAGAGGAACTTGACGGGGCTCTTCGCCACCTCGTCAGCTTGGTCCGTCTCGTAGCATGAGACGTTGGAGACGAAGGAGTGGGCATCGAATTTCCCCGGAAACTTCCCATCGAGTTCGACGAAGCGACCGATACTCTTCTGCAACTTCTCGCTCGACATCTTCCACGGCCCGGATTCCGGCGTCGTCGTCTTGATCTGAAAGCTGTCGAACCGTCCGTTGGCCTTCTCACCGAGGAGGTCCTCGTGGTGTTCGCACCAGACGGCGACGTACGGTAAGGCCCCGGCGGCGGATCCACATAGCAGGATGGCCCCGTAACCGTGCTGGTAGCGGAAGCGAAGTTGCGTGTCGTCGCCCGGATCGTCCCGATCGAGCACCGTGGAAGGATCAGGGGTGCTCACAGCCGTACCCCATTGTCCCGCGATGGAATCCTCATCTCTGCCGCCATGATTTCGGCAAGGATAATCAGAAGCGGGAAGAAAAGAAGGCGAAGGACAGTCCGCCGCGGGTGCCGACGACAACGGTGCCGTCTTCGAGCTACCCGGCGACCGGCAGGCGTGTCGTCGGATAATCAAGATCAATCGCAGTTGCTCGAGAATTATCGTTGGTGGAGGTGGAGATTCTACAACCGGCCACCGCCGAAGTGCCGCAGTCAACTACGACCTGTCCAGACGTGCTTGAACTGGTGGCGACCGGCGGCGCATCCGCGCGGCTGCGGGGCCTTCGGGGAATGGTCATCGACACGATGGCCGCGTATGGGGTTCCCCTGCTGGTAGCTCGTTCGCAAGCCGATCACGGACGCGAGCTTTACGCGGTATGTCGGCCTGCTGCTCGATGGCGGCGCGATGTTCCGCCATTCCAGCAGGCCGTCCCGCATGTAGCGGATGATGGTCTTCTTGTCGCAGTTTGCGATGGTCGCGGCTTCCGCCAGCGAGACCTCCGGGGGGAGGTCGAGTTGGCGAAGCGGCTCACCCGCTGCGGCGTGCCGCAAGGCAAGGTCGGGCGGAACGATACCGGCCAAGGGATCCGGAGGCCGTCCCGCCGCCTCGAAATCGTAAGGCGGCGGCGGACGAAGAGAACCGGGCGGCGGCGGAGTGGGCAGTGGTACGGACACGGCAGCACCCTTGGAGTTGTGTCAGATTATATGTCACCGATTATACCAAGTCAAGCGGAAATTCCTTGCTCACGGGAGGTACTGGTTCCGGGTGGTTCTCGCGGACGTTAGCGATTATTTCGGTGACTATTGCTGTGAAAAACTCAAGCGAACCTTGCATACCATACTGGTCAGGCCTAAAGTTTCCCCATGGCAGCGAAATCCATCCGTGACCTGTCCAAAGGCGTGCGGAAGCCCAAGACCGAGCAGCGGACGTACCGCTTTAACGCCCAGCTCTGGGCGGACTTCGAAAAGGATTGCGCCCGGCACCTGCGCAACCCGCGTCTGGTGGTCGAAGCGCTCGTTCGCCACTGGCTGGACATCGACGATAAGGACCGTTCCGCGATCGCCCAGCGGCACGAGGAATGGTCGGGTGGTTCGAATGGGGACGAATGAGGTGAAGCTAAGCGCGGCGTCCCCGCCCAGCGCCATATCTTGTTCCGCTCATTGTTCGTGAGTCCCGCGCCACGGTTCGCCGTGGAGCAGCTCGATGAACGCCTCGCGGACCCGCTTGAGGGCAAGGTCGGCATCGTAGGCCACGCCTGCGGCCAGGAGCGGGCTGATGTCGGCGAGGAAGGCGGGGTCCTGTGACTTGCCGTGCAGGTTCTGTTCGTATAACGCCCGCGTCACCGCGTGGTTCTCCGCCTCCATGTACCGGCCGAAGCACTGCACGACCGTTGCCGGGTCGACCATTCCCCGTTCGAGGCAGAGCCACAGGTCGAAGAGGTCCCTCCCCTTGCGCCGCTGGTAGAGCGCCCGCAGCTTGGTCCCCATCAATTCGTCGAGCCGGTAGGTCGGGACGTCGGCGGCGGCCGCGAACCATCGGCTGTCGACGGCCATACGCTTGCGCTGGTATCCGAGCACGCTGAAGTGTTCGTGCGTGTTGATCTCGACCTTGAGCCGCAGCGGCCGGACGGGCGGCACCTCGGACTCGAACCGGTAGACGAGATTGACCATCTGCTTCACGGAACGCCGCGGCTCGCCCAGCCAAGGGTCGAGCGTGCCGCGGAGCGCGTCGAGCAGCGGCCCGATCGGGGCGGGGGCGACCTGCACCAGGTCGATGTCTTCGGAGTACCGCGCGGGGTCCGCGAGGAACAGCTTGTTGAGCGCGGTCCCGCCGCGAAGCGCGAACTTGCCGGCGAGTTCCGGGACGTTGAAGATCTGCACGACCGCGCGGGATAGGACCAGGTCCTGCTCGACCTGCGCGTCGTCGGCCCACGGCGCGACGCGCCGCCACTCGGTGATGTAAGCCTGGGGGATCACAGCTCCGCCTCCACCTCTTCGTTGACCAAGACCCGCCAACGCGCTTCCCGCGGGGCGTCGCCGGCCGGACGGTCGGCGCGGAGCGGAACCACCCGCGGCCGTCGATGCGCGATCAGCTCGGCGAGCGGTTGAGCGGCGGCCTCGGCGCCGACGCGATCCAGGAGGTATCCCAGGCGCTGGACGGTCGGGAGGTGTGGCTGGCGCTCGGCCGCCGCGCGGAGGGCCTCGGGGTTCAAGCGGTCGGCGAGGTCGCCCAGGACGGTCGCGACGTTGCCGAGATACCCGGACGCCTTGGCGAAGCGCACAAGGTCGAGCGCGGTTGCCTCGGGCGAAGAAACGTGGATCGGGCCGGTGGGCGTTTTGACCTCCACCTGCGGAGTCGCGTCCATCTGCTGCTTGGTGAAGAACCGGATGCGCTGGCGGGCCACGCGCAGCGGGCGCTGCGGCGCGGACGTGACGACTTGGAATTCCTGTGGCTGGTGGTGAGAGGCACCGTGCAGGGCCGCGGCGCTCAGCAGCCCGACATAGTACGGCTGGCCGAAGGATCGCATGAGGTCGGCGATGAACCAGGTGGCCGGTGGCGCCCCAGCGGAAAGGTATTCAATGGGAACGATGACGTAGAAGTTGTCCCGGACCTTGGCCAGACGCTTGCGCTTGACCAGCCGCTGCAGCGATTTCTTTACGGCTTCCGGGGAGAGGCCGGTGGCGTTGATGGCCTCCTTGCGGGCGAAGCTGTATCGGCCGCCGCTTTGGAGGGCATCTACCCACGAAGCTATGGAATTCGGGCTCATCTGTTCTTGCAAATGAAATGCTTAGAGGGTCACTTTTAGTCCCTTTACGCTATCATCCTGCAATCATATCGGCTCTTCGGCCTGACAACCATGGCGAATCCCCGGAAACGGCCTTGGAGATGCGACGGATCCGGGTCCGGCCTGTCGTGAAACGCCTAAATGTACCGGATTCTGTGCGAGATGATCAGTTCTGCCATCTGCGGCCGTCAGCGTATCGCGAATGCGATGACCATCCGGTCATTGACGCGCAAAAATCGGGAACATGGCGACTGCGGCGGCGTTCAATCGCGGAAGGAGCCAGCCTAGCTCAAACGACCCATCAGCGCCGCATCAGCCTCCGGATCGTCGCGTCATCAGTCGGCAGGCCCGCCGACTTCAGCAACCGCTCGGCCAACCGTACCTTCTCGCGAGCCGCTCGCGACTGGAACTGACCGTAGATGCCAAGCCCCTCCCGACCGCCGCTTCTTCCGGCCTTCTGCTCTGTGTATTTCCGCATAATCTCGTGGGTCTTGGCCTCGGAACGAACGCGCCAGATCTCACGCACTTGATCGATGGTCATGCCTCGCTTCACCCTGGGAACGGGTGCAGCGTGAGTAGTGAGTCGCATGTGCGGGACAGGCTGATCCAAATCGTCTGTCATGGCTCGCTCTAGTAATTCTCAGGCGGACGAAGAGGAGAGGACAAACACCTCGCTCAACGTTCCGAGGGTGAGGCAGCGAACGCCCGTAGATTCGGCGTCTGCGGCCGCCTCTGCGGCGTCCAGCACTCGCAGTTTCTGCCCGGGCGCAAACTCGATCTCGCCGTTCGTCCTCAATAGGCCCCTGACCAGATGTACCCCGGTATGGATGGCGGCGTCCCAGCTCTTGGGGCCATGACGCCTTTCAATCGTAAGTTCGATATCGACGAATGATCGTTCCTGGTCTTCGGATTGGGCTTCGCTGCGGATGCGCTCCTGAACTGCCGCATTCCAGTAAGTCTCGCACAACTGGCGGACGCCGCAATAGCGGCAGTGCTCGGCACTCGGCCGGGCCTCCGGCGGATGGCCCGCAATGGCGGTCCGGGCAGTCGCACCGCGTGAGGTAAGCTGGGTCTCAAGTTCGGCCAGTTCGGCGCCGGCAGGCGCCACTACCGTCACGTCAGCCTGCGGGTAGGCGAGGACGAGTCGGGTCGCCAAGCATCCGGAGGGATTCAGGATGCCGTCACGACTCCAGAGGAGAGCGTAGATTCGCAACTGTAACGCGTGATCGTCCGAAGGGTCGCCGGTCTTAAAGTCGGTGATTTCGCAGGCGTCGGGCGTTAATGACAATAGGTCGGCCCTGCCCCTCCATCCCAGATGAGGTACGCGGAGGTCCAACTCGCAATACACACCCGCCGTGAGCGGACCGCGGCCACGGCGGCCAGTGCTGCCGCTACCCGTCGGGCTCTTCGTCGGAAACACTCGGCGCGCAAGCGTAGTCTGCACCCGGCCGCGCAGCTCCGGTGCCTGCGCACGGAGCGTGCGGGTGAAGTAATCCATAAGCTTGGCCGCCCGCGGGTTTTCTTTCGCCCGCATTAGCAGTTCGTCTGTTGCGCGGCGCACGAGCTGCGAGAGTCCGCCGAGGCGCTGGAGAACCGCCACGGCCGAAGCATCTTGAACGGAAGGACACCCGGCGGAGACCAATTCGCGCGTGATGGTCTCGAGCACGGCATGCACGACGGTCCCTGCGAGCGCCCCGAGTTGGAGCCGTTGGGGATAGCCACGGCCGTCCCAGAGTGAGGGGTAGTTCGCCGTGGAAAGTGCCCACCGGCGCGGGCACGCCTCGATCTCCTTCAACGTGCTGAAGGTGAGTTCGGCCGGTGCGTCGGGCCATGCGGCGGGCCCGATGGCCGCCCAAGGCGTGGGTGACGGTTGACTGGGGGTAGTCGTCATTCGTACCTCAGTTATGCCAGTTGCGACAAAAGTGAAGCGGTCGCGCTCGGCAGATTTCGGCGAACGACCAGTTCGTCAACGGGTTGCACTGAAAGCGTCAGCGAGAACTCCTTCAGTTGGGTCAAGCCGTCGTTATCAAGCGTGTCGGGCGTGAGCGGCCCGTGGAGTCCGATGACCAGACGGCGTCCCGCGGCGGTGGTAGCGAGGATCGGCGCGACGACCTTCGGCAAGCCGGGGACCGAGACGGGCGCGTTTCGCGCAAGCGTGAGCCCCTCCACGCCTTGGCGTTCCAGATCGTTGAACAAAAGCTCCGTGGAGCGGTCAAGCCGATCCGCCGAGACGGCGGGAACTTCGTTGTGAAGGATGAAGCGAAGAAGGCTTGCCCCGACATGACGATCGAGAAGGTCGTGCTCGAACTTGTTCTTGTAGCTTCGCAGGCACCGGTAACAGGACCGGTCGCAATTCGCCGGGCAACTTTGAAGGATCTTAAGTGCGTCTTCGAACACTGCGAGGCCGAGTTTCCCGACGCGTTGAGCAAAACCGGCTCCGCCGGAAAGCGTGTCGTACAGATAGATCTCGGCCTCCCGTCCTTCGCGACCCGCCGGGGTAAGCGCCGGCCGGTACTCGGCCTGCAACTCGTTCGCTTCCAGTTCGAGTCGCAAGCAGGCCGCTTTGGTCAGGGCCTCGCTGATCGTTCGGAGCGCTACGTCGGTTGCCAGCAAGCCCGGAAGGAGCGTCAAGGGCGCCTCGACGCTGAGCGAAATTAGGAGCACGTCGCTGATGAAATCCGTCCCGAGCACCATCCCCCGGGTGGCGCCCCCACCCGGGCACATCGGTTCCTTGAGGTCCGGAAACGGCTTACGGTGAGCTGCGCCGACAATGCCGTTGGGAAGCGCGGTCGGTTCGATCAGCCCGCACTTAGTGCAATACGTGTAACCCTCTTCGCGCGGGCCGCGGTTCGTCACGAGCAGATGCTGCCGGGTGCTGTAGATTCGCACGCGGTCGTTCAGCTTTACCCATTTCGCTTCGTCGGGCGGCGTCGGCATGGTCAGTTTCGCGCGCGTGGCGTAGCTGCGGGCCGGTTGGTCGTCCGGCGAGGTGCCTTCTTCCTTGAAGACAGGGTGTGCAAAGCCGGGTGGCCGTAGCCAGTAGGTGGCGGGTCCGAAGGTGCCGACCCCACCACACGCTTCGCAATCCTTGACTTCGCCTCGCGTCCCCTCCGACATGCTCGTCGTCCGGGCATAGTGGCAATATCGGCACTCGTAGTAATAGCGACGGTTTTCCCATGCCCGGTAACGATCACCGGAGATCGGCGAATAGATCGCGCCGGACGTCCACAGCTTGCTGCCGATCCAGACTTCCTTACCGGGAGCGTACTGCGACAGCGCAACCGGCAATCCCTGAGACGGCGTGAAACGGAAGGCCGGTCTAAACCGGGTAGACCGATCCGGGTCGAAGACGTGGAAGGCCGAAACGTCGGTCGGAAAGGCATAGCGGGGAAGCACGCCCTTATAGAGCAGACGGTCAAGCAGGTTTTCCGACGTCTCATTCTGAACGGGACGTTCCTCGCCTTCCTCCTCGGGAAGTTCCGGCGCGGGCGGCTCGGCGTCGGCACCCGCAGCGGCAGCAGCGCGTCCTCTGCTGCCCGGTGTTGCGCCAGGAATGTAATCGATCGCCGCGTCAATCGGTTGCAGCGTCTCGGCGATGAGCGCGTCCGCCATCTGCTGCCGCTCCTCCTTGGAGATCTCGGTCGGCAACCACGCGAGGATTTCCTGCTTCAGCTTGGCTTCATTGGCGGCGAGCCATTCGGCAAAGTCCATCCGGTTGAGGACCGAATTGGCGTCTTTGAAATCAGACACCGTGCCGAGCACGGCGAACAGGTGTGGCTGGTCCTCCGGCTGAATATGAGGCAGCTTGTCTTGGTGATAGCGTTGCAGGAGATAGGCCGTGACGTGCCGCCTCGCGATTTCGCGATTGGCGAGCGTGAGGGTTGGATCATCGACCGCCCCACGAATCATCTGGTCGGGATGCGAGAAATAATGCTCGTCGTGGCTGTCGGCGCTTCCGAACGCCGTGACCGTCGCGACGGCATTGCCCCGGCGTCCCGCACGGCCGGCGCGTTGTTGATAGTTAGCACGTGCCGGCGGCATGTTTCGGAGCGAGACGCCGGACAGCGTGCCGATGTCGATGCCCACCTCCATCGTGGTGGTGCAGGAGAGCACGTCGATGGCGGGCCGGTCACGTCCCGTGCTGTCGCCGCCGAGGTCGACGTCTTGGAAGAGCAACTCGTGCTCTTCGGCCTTCGAGAACACGTCTTGGGCCTGTGCGGTGTTGAGCTGCGCGGTGTGCTCGGCCGCGATCAACGCCATTGGAGGCGTGGGCGGGTTCTGGAGCGCATTGATCGTGCTCGCGCGGTAGTAACCCTTCCGCGCGACGAAGACGGGATCGGTGTTGGGGTCGATGGGTTGGGCTTTGTTCTGCCCGCAATTGACGCACGTCGAGCGCCCGGGGAACGGGCGCTGCGCGGTGCGGCAGGACTGGCAGTACGCCCAATCGCCGCCGATCAGGAGCGACAATTCGCTTCCCTTGATCCGAAACTTGCCGGGCGAAACTTGATCGGTGAACGTCGCCTGCAATTTCGGAATCCAGTCCTGCTCGAAGATTTTGCGGGCCGACTTGTCGGGCAGCAGGCGTTGCTGAATGTCTTTGAATTTGCCCGAATGCGCTTGTACCTCGACCAGCCACCATGCCGGCGGCATTCGGCTGAGCCACAACCCGGGTCGTGTCCAGCAGCGCAGCCATGCCCGGGCCAGGGCGATCTTCTCTGCGGCGGTGATGGCGTAGCCGGCGATGTCCGGCAGCGCTTGGAGCTTGGCCGTGTGGGCCGAACGCTCGACTAAGGACGCGAGCGCGAGAGACTCTAGCCCGTAATACCGGTCACTCAGCGCCTTGGTGATGGCGCGGAGCAGCGACTCTGGCGGCGCCGATGTACGCAACTGCACCAAGAGTTGCAGGAGTTCGGCATCCCTGGAGACAACCCCGTTTCGGACCGCATCTTCGATCAGCAACTCGTCCTGGAAGCTCTCGCCCACCTTCAGTTCCGGGCGGAGCCGCACACCCAGTTCCTTTGCCGCGATCAGCACGCCCAGATACAGGTCTTCCAGGGAGAGCAGGCCGGAGACCGCCGCGGAGTGCGCGAGTTTGGCGTATCCTGCGACCAGAAGTGGACGCATGGCGTCCTGGGTCGAGTAGGTCTGAAGATTCGGTGCCAATCGTGCCGCCATCTGGCGGGAATCCGAGAAGATCAGCACTTTGCGCCCGCGGAGCGGCGCCAGGTTCGTCGCCGGTACGGCGCTCGGCGGCTGAACCTGAATCTGCTTTGCGATGAGGGCCTGGAACGGCTGGTCCCCCTTAGTCTGGTGATCTTGGACCGAGGAGCGGCCGAAAGCTGCGGTTTCTCCGCACACCGCACACGGTCGGAATTCGCCGGCGGAAGCGGCATGCGCATGGTCGTCACCTTCGGCCGGGCCGTCGTTGGCGGAACGGATGAAGACCTGTCGGTTCCTGGGACCGAGCTTCTTTGGATTCAAGCGACCTGTAACGAGGTCGTACTCTGCTGGCTGAACGCCCGCCCGATAGTTGGGCTCCTCAAGCAGCAGGTCGATTGGTGAAAGTGCGTCGAAATCACCGGCGAGGGTGCGGAACGCGCCGCCCGCTTCCGACCACAGGTAGTCGGGTGCCTCGACCTCGTTGGTGTAGGCGCGGGCATACGCCGTACCACAACTGCGGCATGTGTACAGTTCATGCACGCGGGCACCGCATTCGCAGGTGTCAATCGGCTGGCCGTAGAGCTTTCCGCACACGCCGCCCCGTTGCTCCGGGGGCAGCGCGGTGCATTCCGGGTCCATGCATACCCACAGGCCCGGCAGCCCTCGGTAGAAGGAGTGGATGCGACAAGGCAGCAAGCCGGGCTCGGATGGCGACGGGCGGGCAACGCTGCCCAGGGCGATCAGGTTCGTAACCGCCCGCGCGGCGTCTGGTGCCGAACATGCCGGAAAGAGGGATGCGCCCAATCCCTCTAGAGGCCTCGCTTCGGTCATGGTGAGATTGACCAGATGAGCCATCGGGGGAAAAGGCGAGAGGGCTTCAAACAGGCACTTCTGCAAGTCGGCGCCCGCGGTGACCTGTCGATAGTCCAGGAACGGCTTTACGTGGGTGAGGCGTTCCGTGTCAGACTGAGCGTCGTAAAATTGCTGGAGATTGACTGCCACCAGCGCATGGGCGTCCTCGGCGCTGCCCGGCGCAGCGTTGGGGCGCCAGTTCAACTCTCCTTGAATCTGAGTGAAATCGGATACCGACTTGCCGGTGAGTTGTGCGCCGAACTGTACGGCGTAGGTGGCATCCTTGAAGCTAGCACTGGTGCAGATGACTTGAAGACGTTTGGCCGGAATGCCTAGCCGCATGCGCAACCGGCGAATCAAGAGCGCCACTTCGGCCCCTCCTGCTCCGCGGTAGAGGTGCGCCTCGTCGATGACGAGAAGGAACGTCTCATGCGGGTTTGCGGCCAGCCAATCCCGGGTGGCGTCGAAGATGGGCCGCTCCAAGGGCCGCATCAACATGTATTCGAGCATCGAATAGTTGGTGACGAGCACGTCGGGCGGCGCGGCCTGCACCTCGTGGCGGGTGATAAGTTCTGGATCAGAGGCGAGGGCGACGCATCGCTTGAACTCGCCGCTCTTGGCGTCACGCCAGCGGGCACCCTTCTTGCCGTACCAAGTGGCGAGGTCCGGCTTTGCCGGCCATTTTCCTCGCTTCCTAAGTTCGGCGACCAGTTTCGCTGCCGCGGCCTGCTCGGAACTCGCAGGACCCGCCGCCAGTTCCAGATTATCGACGTAATATTTGCCAATGGGCGTCAGCGAACCATAACGCCGTGACCAACCGAACACGGACCACGGCGCATAGAGCCTGTAACTGCCGATCCGAACGGCTTGGCCGAGCGCGGGGTGGTAACTCAACTGGCCGGCAGACCACTGTGTCGCGGCGGTCAGGGTCACCAGAAGGATGAGCGGGCAAAGCGCATACTGCACGCGCAAGGTCATCGGTCCACCTCCTGGCCGGACGAGTCACGCGCCTGCACCGCGTTGCGGCTGCGCGCCGCGCCTACGCGGATGTCCGTGATGCCGCGTTTGTCACTTCTGTTCAGGTAGCCCTGTAGCTTGGGCGCGTCTATTCGGTACTCACCGTCTGCGATGCGGGTGACGCCGGAGCCTTCTCGATCAGCCCATTGATCGAGCTTTTGAACGTGCGCCCGTACGGATGCGGGCACCACTTCGTCAGGCCACCGGGACTGCTGTGCGCGCAACTGGGCGGTGTGATCGGCGGCGCGATAGATGTCACTGTGAGCAGCCGCGACCGCCGTCACGGTTGTGAGGTCGCGTCGCAAGGCTTGAGTCGCCCGTCAAACCACCGCTAAAGGCACGGGCGACATGCTGCGCAAACTATAAGAATAGCAATGCGTCGGATAAACTTTCCGCACGATGGATCGGTTGACGTTGTTCGGGTTATTCGCAGTGACGGCGATGCTCGTCACCTACGCGCTGGAGCATCGCAGCCACTGGTACGTTCTCGGGTTCGCCGTCGCGTGCGCGCTCGGCTCGGTATACGGCTTCCTGCAAGGCGCGTGGCCGTTCGGATTGGTCGAAGGCATTTGGGCGCTCGTCGCACTGCGCAAATGGTGGTTGATACCCGCGGGCCACCTTCCGCTTACCGAGAAGAGCAAGTAATTTGTGCCCATGACAACGCAGGAGGATGACAGTACGGGTTTGCGGGGCGTAGTCCGGCTCGTCGCGATATTGAATCTCGCCTATTTCGGTATCGAGTTCGCAGTGGCACTGGCCATCGGCTCGGTCTCGCTATTCGCCGATAGCATCGACTTTCTCGAAGACACCTCGATCAACTTTCTGATCCTGATTGCCTTATCGTGGTCCGTCAAAAATCGGGCGCGGGTGGGGATGCTTCTGGCGGGCGTCCTGCTCGTCCCCGGACTCGCGACGCTCTGGACGGCATGGGCGAAGTTCAACCATCCGGTTCCGCCCGCGCCGCTCCCGCTCTCGCTGGCCGGGGCGGGGGCGATGGCCGTGAACTTCGCGTGTGCGTGGATGCTCGCCCGGTATCGGCGCCATTCCGGCAGCCTGACGCGGGCGGCGTTTCTGTCGGCCCGCAACGACGTGCTGGGTAACATTGCGATCATCGCGGCGGGGCTGGTGACGGCCTTCGTCTGGCGTTCCGCGTGGCCCGACCTGATCGTCGGTCTCGGCATCGCCGTCATGAACGCTGACGCGGCGCGCGAGGTTTGGCAGGCGGCGCGGGAGGAACATCGCGAGGCAGCTGCATAAACCGGGCGCGCGTCACTACCCCCGTAATGGCGCAGGCATTATAATCACACTATGGATACTCGCGATTCCACCCCATCCCGCTTGCCCGCGATCTTGCAATGGACCGGCCCCGGTCGCTTGCTCGTATTCGTCCTTGCCGCAACCTCCATTTGGTGTTTGCTCAGCGAGATGTACGGGCTGTGCGACATGCGCACGTTCTTCTATTTCATTCTGTTGCCTGCGACGATCGCACTCTACGCGATCGCACTGCTCGACCGCGCCAAGGGTGATGGCCGTCTCTTTCGCGCGGTATTGATCGGCACACTCGCGGGATTGTTCGGCGCGGTCGCGTACGACATCTTCCGACTGCCGTTCGTCTTTTCCGACGCCTGGGGCATGGGCAAGATCGGCATCCCACAGATGCCACTGTTCAAGGTCTTCCCGCGCTTCGGGGCGCTGATTCTGGGTGAACCAAAAGAGCAGCCAACCTACTCGACCGCGGCGCACTTGCTTGGCTGGGCGTATCACTTTTCCAACGGTGCGACCTTCGGCGTAATGTTCACCGCCATGTACGTTGGAGCGCGCGAAGCCATCGGCGCGTTTCAAGTTCGCCAATGGAAACCCGTGTTGTGGGCGAGCCTTATGGCCGTCGGCATTGAAATCTGTCTGCTGCTTTCGCCTTACACCAAGTTCTTTACCATCAAGCTGACGCCACGCTTCGTCGTCGTCACACTGATCGCGCACATTATCTTCGGA
Source organism: Methylococcaceae bacterium (assembly GCA_902810705.1). Classification (GTDB taxonomy): domain Bacteria; phylum Pseudomonadota; class Gammaproteobacteria; order Methylococcales; family Methylococcaceae; genus CADDYU01. The sequence continues at coordinate 11,894 of CADDYU010000043.1, read as the reverse complement.
ATCGGATTGGGCCTATATTATGGCTGGCACGCAAGACGATGGAGATTCGCTGGGAACAACGTCGCGGGAATATGAAGGAGTACGGTTTATGAAGCTGAATCGAACAAGCGGCATGCTCGCTGCATTGGTCTTGCTGTCGATCACCCCAATCGCCTCTGCCCACACCGGGCACGGCGTGCATGGATTCGGTGCCGGTGCGATTCACCCACTCACTGGTCTCGATCACTTGTTGGCGATGTTCGCGGTCGGCCTCTGGTCGTCGCGCGTCGCCGGGCCGCGCAAGTGGATGCTTCCTTCGATCTTCGTCAGCGGGATGATTATCGGGATGACGCTTGGCGTGCTCACCGTTCCAATCCCCAGCGTCGAGTTCGGCATCGCCGGATCGGTCATTGCCTTCGGATTGCTGATCGCGATCGGCAGGAATGTTCCCTTCCCAGCCGCCATCGCGCTGACGCTGATGTTTGCACTGTTCCACGGCCACGCCCACGGTGCGGAAATGCCTGAAAACACCAGCGCCCTCAGCTTCGGCGCGGGCATGATCCTCGCGACGGCATTTCTCCACGTCAGCGGGATCGTTGTCGGCACGCTGATGTTGCGCGGCACGACCGGCGCGAATCTGCTCCGCGTCGGCGGGGGTGCCGTCGCCTGCTGCGGCGTGTTGCTGATGGTCGGCGTGCTGTAATCCTGCTTCCCGAGAAAATGAGCGGCGGCAACGGCGATTGATTGCAATGTCAGAAGTTTACTTGGGCGCATACTTCGCCTGGCATGCCGGGAATGGCGGATGCCGACAGGTCCGTTCCCTACGACATGACAGTGCTCCCAACGCGACTGAACCCCGATCGGGCCATGTCGTCGGAAACAAAAAGCCTTGACACCCGCCCACGCCAAGGTAAAGGTATAAGCTGGCCGGGGTTTCCCCGAAGAAGGTTCCCCCCTCCTTCTTCACCCCCCGGCCTTTTTCATGCGCGGGCGCAGCGCGAACTCTCAACTGTTTATCGCGAACTCCGAAATTTCCGGCGCGAAACTTCGAGGATTTGATTCCAAAGCACGCGATCTCAATCCAAACACTCGCGCTTTCGGTTCAAACGGACGCGCTTTCAATCCGAACGCGTGCTCTTTCACTTCAGATTCGCGTGCTTTCAATTCAAACGCGCGCGCTTTTGATCCGAGCTCTCGCGCGTTCAATTCAACGGCGCGCGGCATTCGAGGCCGGAGCCGAAGCACGCGCCGTTGTTGATCGAGCAAACGCCTATTGCCGCTTGACAACGATGTCTCCGCCATGTCACCGTGCAAAAAGAAACCCGGCCGGGGAACGGAGCGCCCGGCCGGATCTGAGAAGATGTTGCGATCGGATCAGGCGGCGGGCTGCTCCTGCCGCTGCTTGCGCTTGTCGCCGATCAGTTCCATCACGCGGGTGTGCGTGGCGTCCGCGATCTTCATCAGCACCAGCAGGTCATCGCGGCCGAAGCTGTATGTGCTCTGCCACTTGCCCTCCTCGGTGCGGTAGAGGCGTTGGAAGGTCACGTTGAACCGCGGCCCGCTTTCGCCTTCGTTCCTCCAGATTGCGGCCTTGACGCTGCCGATGCGGACTTCCGCGACCGGATGAAGTTGAGTCTGTGACTCTTTGTTCTGTTTCTTCGCCATGACAGTAGCTCCTTTCAAAAGGGTTTGTGTTGGTCCGTTCATTGGACAGCGCAGCGACGGACCCACATGAAGCCTTTAGGAGCAACGGCCGGAGGGGACGACGACTGCGGCGGGAGTCCAGGCTAGCGAGGGCGCCGTGACGAAGGGATTTTTCTTTGCGCAGCAAACCCGTTAAGGGGCGGCACGCGAAAAATCCGGACGGCACCAGCCGTTGCAATGCCGCAGGGCGCAGCCCGGGGACGACCAGAGCGGGCGACGGACCCGCAGGAGGCTTGGCGGAGAATCAGAACGAGGCCTTGGGCCGGTCGAGGTTCGCATTCCGCCGAATCATGTCCGCACCTGGGGCGAAGGCGTCGGCGCGGTGGCGCGATCATGACGGCGGCAGTAGGGACTTGGGCACTTGGCGGAACACCTGCTACGCAGCGGCGGCCGTGGTGCAGGAGTTGGCGAGGACGCGGAACAGGTGGGTCGCCGCCGAGGCGAGCGCGGCGCTGCGGACGGTCGCCCGATCCGTTTGCACCTGCGCAGTTACAGCCCGGCCGTTGGATCATGCTTCACGGCCGTGATTCGAGGGCGTCACGTGGCCGTTTACCCTCTTACCATGTGACGAGCGGACGACGGACCGACTCGATCTGCTCACGTTGGATCGGCCCGTAATACCGACTGTCAAAGCTATTCGGGATGCGTCCCGAGAACACGAAGAATTCGCCGGGCCCAAGCCTGCGGTTGTCGCGCCAGACGGGCAGCGGTGCCCCCACGCCGTCGTGGGTCATCACCGGGGCGACGCGGCGGCCGTTGATCACCAGCCACTCGCCGGACGTGTCCACGTAGTCACCGGGTCCGGCGACGACCGGCTTGAGGACGTACCAGTCGTCCCCGTCGTGGCCGGTCCGCTGACGGACGTACGGCCGGGCCGACGGCGGGATGCGGAAGTCCACGAGGCGTCCGACGGCCGGACCGTCGCGCGTGCGGATGTACAGGCCGCGCGGCACGCTCGGCGAGGTGTTGATGACGATCAAACGGCGACCGACGGTTTGGCCGAAAACCGCGAACACGATCAGCAGCAGCAGGCCCGCGCTGCGCGCCCGCCCAAGGCGGCCCATCAGCTTTCGCATGTGCTCTGCTCGCTTGGCAGCAGGTCGTGCGCTTCAAGCACCGGCAACCGGCGGCGGAGCATGATGGCGTGGGCCGCCCGGCACCAGTACCGCGGCGTCACGAGTGCCGGGTCGATGCCCAGCTTTCGAACATCGCCGATGACATCGAGCATGCGGTCCACCGTGCCGTCCTGCCCCGCGGCCGCGGCCTGGTCGAGCATCGCGATCACCCCGACGGGCCGGCCGATTCCGGGCAGGTCGTCCAGCGGGTACGGCGTGTCGAGGCCATTCTGGCCTGCCGGCCGGCCCGCCTGCACGATCGCGAGCGTCCAGTGCTGCCGCCCGCGGCGGCCGCGGCGCCACCACGCCACGCCGAAGATTTGGCCGGGCAGAAACTCGTACGCCGTTTGCGGCTCCGTCTCGCCCGGCACGAGACCCTGATGAGCTGGCGTACCAAAGCAGAGCCGACAGACCGCGCGATCTGCATCCCGCTCGATCAAGCGCGTGGAAGAGGGCTGAAACACAAACCACACCTCCTGCGGCTGCGCCCGCAGTCAACAAGCCCCGCGTGATTGCATCCGGGCCAGCATTCATCCGTTGTGCCGCCGCCGACGAACCTTCGGGCACGACCGGAGCCGCGCGCCCCGGCCCACGCTGGACCGAGCCTGCGACGGCTCCCGGTCCAGCGGGCCGTAGCCTTTACAACGTCCGTGAGCGCATCCGTGCGCAGCGATTGTTCGGTTGAGCAGACTGCGACCGCGCCCCTGTGGTACGACGGCACGTTGACTTGCGGGCGGCAAGGCGTGCAGGGGGCGGGTTACACGACCGGCTTCAGCGCGTCGAGGCGCCCTTGGCTTGGTCGCAGTCGCAAGGAGGCGGGAGGGATCGCGGCCGGCAGAAGGCAGGCCGGGAATCTCCCCAACCTCCTGCCCTAAACCTATCTTCCGTTCTATTCGACACAGCACTTATGCACGGTACACCTTGCCACGTCCAATACTATTTTTGGTACGCGGTAATACGTCGGCTGTATCAGACTCCTTGGCCGAGAGTTGCGATTAGCCCGCCGTGCCGACCGAATTGTAGATTCAAGCATGGAGTTGCGCCACCTGCGAGCGTTTGTAACGGTGGCCGAGGAACGGCACTTCGGTCGAGCGGCGCGCGAGCTGCACATCTCCCAGCCCCCACTGAGCCATCAGATCAAGCAGTTGGAGCAGGAGATCGGGGGTCAGCTCTTCTCTCGTACGACCCACGGCGCCACCCTCACGCACGTCGGCCGCGCCTTCCTGGAGGAAGCGAGAAAGGTCCTCAACCAGGCGGAGCGCGCGATGGCGGAGGCCCTGCGGGCGAAGCGTGGCGAGGGTGGTAGCGTCTCCGTCGGCTTCGTAGTTCCCATCGTCAACGGGGTGCTGCCGAAGATCCTCAATTTGTTCCGCCACCGATTCCCGGGCGTGCAAGTGGTGTTGACCGAATGTTCGACGCCGTCCGCGTTGCTTGCCTTGGCGGCCGCGGAACTCGACGTGGCACTGGTGTACGCGCCATTAGACGGCCACGCGCCGGCGGAAACGATCGCGCGCGACCAGTGGATGATGGCAGTGCCGTCGCGCCATCGGCTTGCGAACCGGCGGGTGGTGCGGCGCGAAGACCTGCGCGACGAGGCGATCCTGATGGCGCCGCGGCGGGTCCGCCCGGTGCTGTTCGACCGGACGATTAGTTGGTTCACCGAGGCGGGGATTACGCCACGTATCGCGCAGGAGATCCCGACCGTCCACGGGCTCCTCGGGCTGGTCGCGTGCGGCGCCGGACTATGCTTCCTGCCCCGAGGTTGCCAGAGCCTTAAGTGCGATGGCGTCGTATACCGTGAACTGGCGGATCAGCTTCCTCCGCTGGAAGTGGCGATCGCGTGGCGGGCGGATTCGACGTCACCCCTCGTCAGCGGCTTCGTGTCCGCGGGGCGGGAGGCGGTTGTAGGCATGAAACAGTAGTAGTGTCCGGGCATGATCGGAAGCCGTCACGGGCATTGGCATCAGCCGCGGTCGGTACAACAGCACGCGCGGTCTGCGCAATCGTTCTGCCATTTCTGTTCAGGTCCACTGTAGAACTTCATGGGGCCGACTTCGGTAGGGCCTCGGCTTGCCGATCCTGGGCCTCGTCTAACGTCAGCGCGACGACGGATTCCAACTCCGACAGTCGCTTCTCGCGCGTGACCCGCAGGTTCGCCACCAGCCGCTCAATCGCGATCAGCGACCGCTGGCTGTCCAGCAGGTCCAGCAATGACGCGCGGCCCGACTCGTACGCGGACCGCGCTATTTCGACGACGCGCCGGGCGCGCGGCAGGATCGTGTGGTCGAACAGGCCCAGTTGTCGATCGGCGTCGCGCAGCGTGGTCAGGTCCATTACGACTCGGGCGTTCAAGTCATTGCCGGCCTGTCGTCGCATGGATTCGCTGGCGCGCAGGTTCGCTTGTGCCTGCGCGATGGCGGCATTGATCGCCTGATAGCGCAGCAGCGGCACGGTGACCATCCCCATCAGGTTCTGGGTGACGCCCCCGAGGTCGGTGCCGGCGCTGAGGGAGAAGTCGGGATAGTATTGCAGTTTCGCCAGCCGGATTCCCTCCTTGCGCCCTTCGATCTCGTGGGCGAGGGCCGCGAGTTCCGGGTTGCGCCGCGCCGCCAGGGCGAGCAGTTCCGAATCGCTCTGCGTCACGGGCCGCGTGCTCGGGAATTCGCGCGGGACGGGAATCGGCGCGTCCGGCGGGCGGCTCAACAGGGCGTTCAACGCCGCGAGCTGCGCGGGCAACTGCGCCTGCATGTTCGCGATGTCGTTGCGTGACAGGTCCAACTCGTTCGACGCCTTGAGCACGTCCTGCTGTCCCGCCGTGCCGGCGCGGTTGCGGGCCTCGGTCACGCTCGACGTCGTCCGCAGGAGTTCGGCGTTGCGCTGCTCCAGGCGGATCAGTTCCGCCGTCAAAGCGTAGTCGTAATACGCGCCGAGCACCTTGCCGCGAAGCTCGTAGCGGGCCTTGACGAACCGCGCGCCGGCGGCCCGTGCCGCGTCCAGGGCACGCCGCGCGGCCGTCGTCGGCTTGTCGGGCCAGAGGATGTCCGCCATCGGGTCGTTGGCGGCGGTGACGGTCGTGCGATCGAAGGCCGTCGAGCCGTTGGTGACCGGGACGCCGGCGAAGAGCACGAGGTTCGTCGGCTGCGTGCCGTCCTGCGGTATTTGCTCGATGGCGGAGCGCCACTCCCAATACCTTTGTTCCAAGTCCGCATTTGACAGCAGCGCGTATCGCACCAACTCGTCCGCCGTGGGATTCGCCGACAGCGGCGGCGCGTCGCGATGGGTGAACGCCTTTCCCGCCTCGATGGCGGCGTCGCGTTCCTCGCGCTCCCCGGGCGGGTGAACGGTGCAGCCGCTTAAGACCGTCGCAAGCACCACGAGGCCGAGGGCGTACCTGTTCATGGCCGTCCCTCCCCGTTGCCGCCGGACACCGCTATGGGCTCGAGCGGCCGCGCCGGCGCCATCTCGCGCCGCATCACCAGGCCCTTGGCGATGAAGAAGATGATGGGGTAAATCAGCAGTTCCATCAGGAAGCTCGTGAACAGCCCGCCGAGCATCGGCGCGGCCAGCCGCCGCATCACGTCCGCGCCGGTGCCGGTCGCCCACAGGAGCGGGACGAGGCCGATGAAGGCCGCGGCGACGGTCATGGTCTTGGGACGGATGCGCTTGACGGCGCCGTCGTGGACGGCATGCCACAGGTCGTCCTTGTTTCGCATCCGGCCCTCCGCCTTGAAGCGCTCGTAGCTGTTGTCGAGGTACAGGAGCATCACCAGCCCTGTCTCAGCGTCCAAGCCGGCCAGCGCGATCATCCCGACCCACACCGCCAGCGAGAGGTGATAGCCCAGCGCCCACAGCAGCCAGACGGCTGGCGGGCACCGTCTTGTCCGGTGTGCTGTACCAGCGGTTCGGGCTGCCGGGCTGCCTTTGGGCGTGCGTGGCGCTGACGGCGACGACCGGCCTCGTCTCGCTCTCGCTCCCGCGGGCGGGGCCGACGAGGGTGTCGTTGGCGGGTCTGGGCGATGGCGGCGATTGAGGTGTGCGACATGGAAACACTGAACGACGTCTGGACTGAACTCGGTGGACGGGTTCGGCGGTTCATCGGCGCGCGGGTGCGTGACGCCGCGACCGCCGACGACCTGACCCAAGACGTGATGCTCAAGGTGCAGGCGAACCTCGGCAGCCTCCCGCCCGAGGAGAAACTCCCCGCATGGGTACTGACCGTCGCCCGCAACGCGGTCACCGACCATTACCGCGCCCGCGCCATCCGCGATCACGCGGACATTGCCCAGGTGGAGCCGGCCGCGGACGCGGGCGAGGCCGAACGGGACAGCGCGATCCGCGACCTGACCCCGTGTCTCATGCGGATGGTCGAGTTGCTGCCCGAGCCGTACCGGGCGGCGATGAAACTGGCCGACCTGGACGGGCTGGGCCAGCAGGAGGTGGCCGACCAGGCGGGCATCAGCCTGTCGGGCGCCAAATCGCGGGTGCAACGGGCGCGGCAGATGCTCCGTGAGATGGTCGAGGACTGCTGCAAAATCGAGCGGGACGGGCGCGGCAACCCCTTCGACTTCGAGACTACCGAGCGGGCGGCCCGGTACTGCGGCAGTGCAAGCGACGGCGAACCCAAATGCGGTCAGAGGTAGGCGCGCGCGGCATAAGTGACGCATGGGAGCCGTCGCCGACGGGCGGGCCGGCGTCCCTGGCCCGCCCCGTTTTCTTTCCCGTAGAGAAAGTTTTTGCGTCCTTCCGGTCGCCCGTCCGTCTTTGAGGGCGACGGTCGCGGCAGTCGCGGCCCGGAACGTCAGAGAGGAATCGAACATGAGCACCACGATCAACCAGACCGGCACGCCGTTGTCCACCGTTCCCTGTTGCGCCCCGGGGTGTTGCGCCGGCGGTGATGACCGGAAGGCGACCCCCTCCAGCACCGACGTCGCCAACGCGATGACCGCCGCCGTCCGTGAAACGTACGGCAGCACGGCCAGGAGCGGCCTGTCCTCGAACGACGACGGCGTGCGGGCGGTGGCCGAGGCGTTCGGCTACACCGCCGACGAACTGTCAGCCATCCCCGCCGAGGCGAACATGGGCCTGTCCTGCGGGAACCCGACGGCCACCGCGAACCTGTGGCCCGGCGAGGTCGTCGTGGACCTCGGCAGCGGCGGCGGGCTGGACGTGTTCCTCGCCGCCCGGAAGGTCGGCCCGACCGGCAAGGCCATCGGGATCGACATGACCCCGGAAATGATCGAACTGGCCCGGCGGAACGCGGCAAAGGCCGGACTGACCAACGTCGAGTTCCACCTCGCGTCCATCGACAAACTCCCGCTCCCCGACGCGAGCGTGGACGTGGTGATCAGCAATTGCGTGATCAACCTCGCCCCGGACAAGGGGGCCGTGCTCCACGAGGTCGCCCGCGTCCTCAAGTCCGGCGGACGGGTGGCGGTCAGCGACATCGCGCTCAAGAAGCCGTTGCCCGAGGAGATCGCCAAGGACGTGATGGCGTACGTGGGGTGCATCTCCGGGGCGCTGCTGATCGACGAGTACCGCCGCCTGCTGGCCGAGGCCGGGTTCGCCGCCGTAGCGGTCGTGGACGCCGGCGCCGACCTGAACGCCTACGCGAAGGTCGAGGGACAGTCCGGTTGCTGCTCGCCAGCCCCCTCGGCGGCATCGGCGACCGCCTGCTGCGGTTCGAAGTCCACGGAGGAGAACGCGACGGTCCACGGCGGGCTGGCCGACCTTCTGGGGCGGTACGACGTGAACGAGTACGCGGCGAGCGTGAAGGTCTTTGCGGTGAAGCCAGCCTGAAACGGCTCGCGCCTGCTCCGTCTCGGCCCGGTACTGCCGAGCCGCCGGCCGTCGAACGACTGGCATCATATTGGACCGCAACCCGCCACGGAAGTTGACGCGGGTCATCGGCAATGCGTTGCGACTGCGGCGACTCTCGCTGTAGAGCGATGCCCGCTCATTCGGACGGCTGAATGGCGGCGATGATCTCGGCGGCTGCGTCACGGATGTGCGCGAGCGATTCGGCCAGCGTCTCGCGGTCGCCGTTGTAGAGCTGGATGTAGTCGCTGGCGGCGGTCCCGGTCGCCAACCCGATCGACTGGCAGACCACGAACGCGACCGCTTCGGCCTCGGTCTCGCGCACCTTCTTCGACACCTGGTGCCGGCGCTCGCCGCGGTGCAGAAGCTCGTGGGCCAACTCGTGGGCCAGAACGCTGAACTCTTCCGCTTCGCCCAGCCCGAGAAGCATCACGACTCGACCACCGAGAGATACCCCCTTCGCCCCGCCCAGATCGGTGGCGACCTCCAGCGCAATCCCCTTGGCCGCAACGAGTGCCTTGAGTCGCACGGTGTAATCAGCCGGGTCGCCGGCAACCCGTGCGAATTCTGGCAGCGGCTGGCCGTCGGTTTGGCTGATGTCGAACACGTACGCGCCGGTGAAGCCCACCACGGGCCGTAGTTCCGTTTCCTCGGTCGGGCTCGGTTGGTCCGCGGGGACGGTCACCGCTTCGGCCTTGGCGACGCGGCGCACCACCGGGGCGATGATGAGGATGCCTTTCTCGCCGGCCCGCACGTACCGGCCCAGCTTCTTCCACGTCTGGAACCCCGCCACGTGCGTCGCGTCCGGGCGCTGGAACGCGATGAGCAACTGATTGCCGAAGCTGTAGCGGTGGAACTTCGCCATCGCGGTCAGGTATCGCTTGAGCGCCTCGCTCTTGCCCGCGGCCAGCGCGTCGCTGAGCTGCTGCAACGCGGCGTCCGTCAACTGCTGGATGCGTTCGGCTTTCTCGGTCTGCATAGGGGCCTCCTGTGTTGGTTCCTCGAAGCGCAACGGAACCAACACAGGGGGCCGTGAGCGGAGGGCGGGGCCGCACAGGCCGCAGGGGCCGCACGGCGAGTGACGCGGGTACTCCCGCGGCCGCGAGCGTGCCGCCCCGGAGGCCGTCAGAGCGCAGCGGGTGCGGCGCCGACCGGAGCGGGTGCGGACCGACGAAGATGCGGTGCATCATGGTCGGGCCGCCTTCCGTTCCGGCGGTGGTGGGGCTGGCGATGTCGCGGGCGGCTGCGTCGGCTGCGGATCTTCCGCCGTCGCACGGGCGACGAAGTCCATCCGGCGGCGACCTCCGATTCTCATGGGCCTGAGGGACCTAAGCCCGCGTCCCGCGTCACTTGAGCGGCGAGTCGAAGCTGCCGCTGAGCTGAGTTACAACGGTGTTCTCGCGGGATGCCTTGAACGTAAACCGATCCTGATCGACACGCGCCCGTCGGCCGACGCATTCTTCGGTCGTTCGCCGAGGGCGAAGCGACGTCCCGCTACCTGTGGTCCTTTGGACGGGGCAGTGTTCCTTCCCGCACTCGTCGCGATCTCGGGCCGTCGCATGTCGCATGCGGACGGGGGCACCTTCGGGCCGGTGGCTGAACGCCTTCTTCGAGGGAACCGCCCACAGTAGACTGCCTATGAAAGGAGACTCGTTTGTTGTCCGCCTCATCCGTCAACCGGTTCGACGTCTTGAACGTCCTCGTCGTGGACGACGAGCCGAACATTCGGCGGCTGCTCGGCATGTGCCTGGAGACGGACGGCCATCGCGTCGTGTCGACGGGCAACGCCTCCGACGCGGTCGACGCGGCGGCACGCCAGTCCTTCGACCTGGCGTTCGTGGACTTGCGGCTCGGCGCGTCCAGCGGCCTCGACCTCATCCCGCAAGTGCTCGCGCAGAGCCCGTGGACGAAGGTGGTGGTGATCACGGCGTTCGCGTCGATCGACACGGCCGTCGAGGCGACCCGCCGCGGAGCCTTGGATTACCTGCCCAAGCCGTTCACCCCCGCACAGGTCGCCGCGGTGGTGCAGCGGGTCGCCGCGATGCGGCGGATGGAAACGCAGGTCCAGCAGCTCCAGGAGGAAATCCAGCGGGGCGGCGAGGTCGAGCTGGCCAGCCGGACGCCGGCGGTGCAGCGGGCGTTCGAGACGGCCCGACAGGTCGCCGCCAGCGACGCCACCGTGCTCCTGCGCGGCGAGAGCGGCACGGGCAAGAGCGTGCTAGCGAAGATCGTCCACCAGTGGAGCGGACGGTCGGCCCGCCCGTTCTCCACCGTCTCCTGTCCGTCGCTGTCGCCGGAGTTGCTGGAGAGCGAGTTGTTCGGCCACGTAAAGGGCGCGTTCACCGGTGCCGTGCGCGACAACCCCGGACGGGTCGCGGCGTCGGAGGGCGGGACGCTGTTCCTCGATGAAATCGGCGACCTCCCGATCGGCCTCCAGCCCAAGCTGCTGCGGTTCCTTCAGGAGCGGGAGTACGAGCGGGTCGGCGACACCCGGACCCGCCACGCCGACGTCCGCATCGTCACCGCCACAAACGCCGACCTCGAGGCGGCGGTGCGGGACGGGCGGTTTCGCGAGGACCTCTACTACCGCCTGAACGTGATCCAGATCGACGTGCCCCCGCTGCGGGAGCGGGCCGAGGACATCCTGCCGCTGGCCGAGCGGATGCTCGCCTCCCTCGGCCGGGGCCGCCTTCTCGGCTTCACGGAAGAGGCGGCGGAAGCGCTGCGGACCTACCCGTGGCCGGGCAACCTGCGCGAGCTGCGCAACGCGGTGGAGCGCGCCGCCATCCTGTGCAAGGCGGATCGGGTCGGGCCGGAACACCTGCCCAAGGCGGTCGTGCCCGCCCGGCAGGCGCAGGACGTGCGCGCCGGCGACATGATCACGCTGGACGAGTTGGAGGAGAAGCACATCCGCCGCGTGCTCGCCGCCACGAAGACGCTGGACGAGGCGGCACAGGTGCTCGGAATCGACGTCGCCACTCTATGGCGGCGCCGCAAGACGTACGGGATCTGAACAGGTCGAGCCGGTCGCGGCACACCGGGGCGCGGCCCCCTCACGCATCCCCACCCCTCGACGCCCGCCTGCGGTGCGCGGGCACGGTTCGCGGGTACTTCCCGAATAAGGTTTCGCACCTCCCTGTTCCGGAACCAACTCGCTGGGGTCCAATGCGAGGCCCCTACCCCACCCGCTGACCATCGCCCCTCCAAACACAAACCAGCCAATCGGCCCGCCTGGTCATTGCGGACCGATCCGGCCGATCGGAACTTGCGACCCCATAGCAC
>CADDYU010000042.1 GCA_902810705.1 Methylococcaceae bacterium | reverse complement strand
CGGTGCTGGTCATCCACGCCAATCATCCCGCCGAGTTCGATCCATCGGTGAAGAGCGCTCTGGAGAGCTTGCGCAAGGCCGGCATCACCCTGCTCAACCAATCGGTCCTGATGCAAGGCGTCAACGACAATGCGGACACGCTGGTCAGCCTGAGCGAGATTTTGTTGGCTCACGGGGTGCTGCCTTATTACTTGCACCTTCTGGACAAGGCGCGGGGCGCGGCCCATTTCGAGGTGCCGGAAGCCCGGGCCCGGGAAATACTGTTCACCCTGCGGGAACGGCTGCCGGGCTATCTGGTGCCAAAACTGGTGCGGGAGGAATCGGGCGAGGCGTTCAAAACCCCGATTGGGTAAGTGCGAACGAGGCTTTCAACTTTGGTCGAGCCCGGACGGCACTTAACGGAGCTGACTGGAAGAGCGAGGATAAGGGAAAGGCTGTGGAACTATCAGAACAGGTGGAGTGATAGCTCCACCCGTAATGGCGGACTCGTTATTTCTCGACGGCCTTCATGCTCAGCCGCACGCGGCCCTGGCGGTCGATCTCCAGGACTTTCACCTTGACGATATCGCCTTCGGCCAGCTTGTCGCTGACTTTTTCCACGTGCTCGTCGGAGATTTGCGAAATGTGCACCAAACCGTCCTTGCCCGGCAGAATGGTGACGAAGGCGCCGAAGTCCATGAGACGCGCCACGCGTCCCTCGTAGGTCTTGCCGACTTCGACCTCGGCGGTGATCGCCTCGATGCGGCGGCGAGCCTCCATGCCGGCTTCCTTGTCCACGGAGGCAATCTTCACCACCCCATCGTCGGTGATGTCGATGGTGGCGCCGGTTTCCTCGGTGATGGCGCGGATGGTGGCGCCGCCCTTGCCGATCACGTCGCGGATTTTGCTGGGATCGATGCTGAAGCTCATGATGCGCGGCGCGAAATCGGACATTTCCTTGCGCGGCGCCGGCAGGGCCTCGGCCATCTTGTCGAGGATGTGCAATCGGCCTGCCTTGGCCTGCTCCAAGGCCTTTCGCATGATTTCGGCGGTGATGCCGTCGATCTTGATGTCCATCTGCAAGGCGGTGACGCCGTCGCGGGTGCCCGCCACCTTGAAGTCCATGTCGCCGAGATGATCCTCGTCGCCCATGATGTCGGACAACACGGCAAAGCGGTCGCCTTCCTTGATGAGCCCCATGGCAATGCCCGCCACCGGCGCCAGGGTGGGCACCCCGGCGTCCATCAGCGCCAGGCTGGAGCCGCAGACCGACGCCATGGAGCTGGAGCCGTTGGACTCGGTAATTTCCGATACGATCCGAACGACATAAGGGAATTCTTCATCGCTCGGCATGACCGCCTGCACGCCCCGCTTCGCCAAGCGTCCATGGCCGATCTCGCGGCGCTTCGGCGAACCGATGGGTCCAACTTCGCCCACGCAGTACGGCGGGAAGTTGTAATGGAACATGAAGGATTCTTTGTATTCGCCCTCGATGGCGTCGATCAGCTGCGCGTCGCGGCCGGTGCCGAGGGTGGCGACAACCAGTGCCTGGGTTTCGCCGCGGGTGAACAGGGCAGAGCCGTGGGTACGGGGCAGCACGCCCGTACGTATCGTAATGGGGCGAACCGTGGTCAGATCGCGGCCGTCGATGCGCTTGGCCTCGTTCAGGATGCGGAAGCGGACCGAATCGTATTCCAGCTTCTCGAACGCACTGCGCACATCCTTCTCGGCATACTGCCCATCGGCGGTCAATGCTTCGATGGTAGCCCTGCGGGCTTCTTTCACGGCCTGTTGGCGAGCTTGCTTGTCGGCGATCCGGTAAGCCGCCGCGATGGACGCTCCAGCGTGCTCCTTAACCGCTTGCATCAAGGTTTCATTCTGCGTGGGTGGTGTCCAGTCCCAAGGCGTCACGCCCACCATTTCGGCCAGCTCGCGGATGACCCGAATGGCAGTCTGCAACTGCTCGTGGCCAAAAACCACCGCGCCCAACATCACGTCCTCGGACAGCATGTCCGCTTCGGATTCGACCATCAGGACTGCGCGTTCCGTGCCTGCAACCACGAGATCGAGTAAGGAATCGTCCAACTCGGAAGCCGTGGGATTGAGGACATACTGACCATCGATATAGCCGACCCGAGCGGCGCCGAGAGGGCCTTGGAACGGCAAGCCCGAGAGCGTCAGGGCGGCGGAAGCTCCCAGCATGGAGGGAATGTCGGGATCAACTTCAGGGTTCAGCGACATGACTGTCGCGACCACCTGAACGTCATGGTTGAATCCATCCGGAAAAAGTGGGCGTATGGGACGATCGATAAGGCGCGCGGTAAGGGTTTCCTTTTCCGAAGGGCGACCTTCGCGCTTGAAGAACCCTCCTGGAATCCGGCCCGCCGCATAGGCTTTTTCCTGATAATCGACCCTGAGGGGAAAGAAATCGGTCTCGGGAGAGGCTTCTTTCTTGCTTACGACCGTTACCAGGACCACGGTGCCGGCCATGTCGACCAGGACCGCGGCATCTGCCTGGCGCGCAATTTCGCCGGTTTCAAAGGTGACCTCATAGTCGCCGTACTTGAACTTTTTCCAAATCGGATTCACAACAATACCTTCAGGTGGTCAACTATTTACGAAGCCCCAATCGCTCAATCAAAGTCTTGTAACGTTCCGAATCCTTTCTCTTCAGATAATCCAGCAGCTTCCGTCGCTGATTGACCAGCCGCAGCAAGCCTCGGCGGGAATGGTGATCTTTTTTATGCTGGACAAAATGAGGGGTGAGGTGATTGATGCGAGCGGTAAGCAATGCTACCTGGACTTCCGGGGATCCCGTGTCATTGGGCGCACGCTGATAATCTTGCATGACGGCGCTCTTTTCGGTTGCGGTAAAAGGCATCTTCGACTCCTAAAAATAAACCCGAATCAACTAAACTCTGAATTTTAACGTCAGCCATGACTAGCTTTCAATTAAAGTACCTGTGGCGGCTTTGAATCGAAACGCTTAGCCGCTAAGAATTAAGCCTGCAAGAGGCTGCTTGCCCAAAAGCTCGGGATTTCCCCTCATGTCCTAGCGCCTGCACCGAGGTGTTGCACCAGGCGCCGCGGCGCTATGCGCCCGTCGTCGAGCACTTCGCCTACACCCAGGAAAAGGGCTTGCCGTCCGTACAGTCTGACCCAGCCCTTGGTAGGTGCCTTGGGGACTAAAACCGCCTGCCCCTTGCGCAGGTAATATCCCAATTCCTCGTTCACCTGGACCGAGGGCAGCTCGGTTACGATGCGGTCCATGGACAACAACAAACCCGTACGCTCGGCATCGGCCAAGGCTTCCACATGCGGCAAGGTATATGCCTCGCGGACACTCAAATCGCCGACCGCGGTGCGCCTGAGGCTCTCCACGTGGCCGCCGCAGCCCAAAGCCCGGCCCAAATCCTCTGCCAGGGTACGAATGTAAGTGCCCTTAGAGCAATGCACGTCGAGTTCCAGGCCTTCCGCATCGAAAGCGTCCAAGCGCAATTCGTAAATCGTAACGCGTCGGGCCTCCCGTTCCACTTCGATGCCCTTCCGGGCCAGATCGTATAACCGCTGCCCTTGGTGCTTGAGTGCGGAATACATGGGCGGAACCTGGACGATTTCGCCGCGAAATCCAGCCAGAACAGATTCGATTAGCCTCTCGGTCAAGCCTGGAACCGGACGGGTTTCGATCACTTTACCCTCGATATCGCCCGTTTCGGTCGTCACGCCCAAGCGTACGCGAACCCGATAGCGCTTATCGGTGTTCAGCAGGAATCCGGAGAGCTTGGTGGCCTCGCCGAGGCAAATGGGTAACAGTCCGCTCGCGATCGGATCCAGACTCCCCGTGTGGCCGGCCTTCCGTGCCCTCAGCAGGCGTTTGACCTTTTGCAGTGCAAAGTTGGAGGTCATACCGGGCGATTTATCCAACAAAAGCACGCCGCCTAGATTGCGCAGATCGGATCGACTCATGAGTCCTGCCCTCCCTCACCGTCTCCCGAGGATTTCTGGGAGACTTTGCTCAACAGGGCGTCCATGCGCATGCCGCGTTCGATAGAATCGTCATAGGCAAAATGGAGCTCAGGGAGCACCCGGATGCGGAGGCGCTTACCTAATTCCCGGCGCAACTCCGGCCCACAAGCCGCCAATTGCTTTACGGACTCGCCCGCAGACAGGCGCGCTCCCAAGAAGGTCACGTAAACCTTCGCGACTGCGAGATCACGGCTGACTTCGACATCGCTAACCGTGATCATTCCCAACTCGGGATTCCGAACATGGGTTCGGATCAAATCCGCCATTTCCTTTTGGATTTGCGAGGCGACTCGATCGCTGCGGCTGAATTCCCTAGGCATCAACGTTGGACCTGCACCTTCTCAAAGACTTCGATCTGATCGCCGACCTTGATCTCGTTGTAGTTTCGAACCCCTATCCCGCATTCCATGCCGGCTTTGACTTCGGCAACATCGTCCTTGAATCGGCGCAGGGAATCCAATTGGCCCTCGAAGATCACGACATTGTCTCGCAGCACGCGGATGGGGAGATTTCGTCTCACGAAACCTTCGGTCACCATGCAGCCTGCGATTGCCCCGAATTTCGGATGACGGAATACGTCGCGCACCTCGGCGTTGCCGACGATCTGCTCCTTGAACTCCGGCTCCAACATACCGCTGATGGATTTTTTGACCTCGTCGATGGCCTCGTAAATGATGCTGTAGTAATGGAGGTCAATGCCGCGCTCTTCGATCAGCTTGCGGGCGCCCGCGTCGGCGCGCACGTTGAAGCCGATGATGATGGCGTTGGAGGCCAGTGCCAGATTGGCGTCGGTCTCGCTGATGCCACCCACTCCGCCGCCGATGACCTTGACCTTGACCTTGTCCGTGGAAAGCTCGGTCAACGCAGTGCGCAAGGCTTCCAAACTGCCCTGGACGTCGGCCTTGATCACCAGGTTGAGATCGATGCTCTCGCCGCTTTCCATCCGCGAGAACACGTCCTCAAGCTTGGTTGCCTGTTGCGCCGCCAGCTTTGTGGTGCGCAGCTTCTCCTCGCGCTGCAGAGCGATCTCCCGGGCCTTGCGCTCATCCGCCACTACAATGAACTCGTCGCCAGCATTGGGTGCCGCCGATAGGCCAAGGACCTCCACCGGCGAGGATGGACCTGCCTCCTTGACCGGCTTGCCGTTCTCGTTGAACATGGCACGGACACGGCCGAACTCCATCCCGCACAGGATGAAGTCGCCTTTTTGTAGATGGCCTTGTTGGACCAAGATGTCCGCAACGGGACCGCGGCCCTTTTCCAGCTTCGATTCGATCACCACGCCAGTGGCCGGAATATCGTAAGCCGCCTTAAGCTCGAGCACTTCCGCCTGCACCAGTATGGCGTCGAGCAGCGCATCGATGCCCTGCCCGGTCTTGGCTGAAACTTCGACGAACTGGGTATCGCCCCCCCATTCCTCGGGAATCACGTTTAGACCGGTGAGTTCCTGCTTGACCCGCTCCGGGTCCGCATCCGGCTTATCGATCTTGTTGACTGCCACCACCAGAGGCACGCCGGCGGCGCGCGAATGCTCGACGGCCTCGCGGGTCTGCGGCATGACACCATCATCGGCAGCCACCACCAGCACCACGATATCGGTCACCTTGGCGCCGCGGGCGCGCATGGCGGTAAATGCGGCATGGCCCGGCGTATCCAGGAAGGTCACGGCACCATGGCTGGTCTTGACCTGATAGGCGCCGATGTGTTGGGTGATGCCGCCAGCCTCGCCGGCCGCCACTCGGCTCTTCCGGATATAGTCGAGCAACGAGGTCTTACCATGATCGACATGGCCCATGATGGTAACCACCGGCGCCCTGGGCAACTGCTCGGCTTTAGCGGCCATGTCCCGAGTAGCGATGATTTCCGCCTCTAACATATTCTCGACCTGGGGAACCGGAGTATGGCCCAGCTCTTCCACGATCAGAGTCGCCGTGTCCTGGTCTAGCACTTGGTTTATAGTCGCCATGACCCCCATGCCCATGAGCGCCTTGATGACCTCCGTGGCCTTCACCGACATGCGCTGCGCGAGATCGGACACAGTAATGGATTCTGGAATGGCCACTTCACGTATGATAGGCCCCGTCGGTTTCTCAAAGCCATGCCGGATTTCTGGCGTGACGGGTGCCTTGCTCAATTTCAGCTTCTTCTTTTTCGGCTTGCCACGCACATCCTCAAGGTCCTGCAAATCCTCGACCGAAGACTTGCCTCGCTCTCCGGTGGACTTCTTTTTGCCTCGTTTGGCATCGAGATCTGCCACTGCCGCGGTTGGAATGGGCTCGCGCGCCAAGGCCGGTTTAGGCGCGGGCTTTCTCGGGGGTTCCGGGGCTGGCCGAATGTTCTTCGGCGGCTGCGGCTCGGCTTTAAGCGCCGCGCGTGCGCTCTCTTCCGCACGCTGACGCGCCTCAAGCTCCTCGCGCTGCCGCGCCTCTTCGAGCCTTCTAGCTTCCTCGATCTGCCTTTGTTCCTCGGCAGCCGCTCGCTCGGCCTCCTCGCGCCGCGCGCGCTCTTCCTCCTCGGCCTTGCGCTGGGCTTCTTCCTCTTGAAGGCGTTGAGCCTCCAACAGCTCCAATTCCCTTTGCTGTTCTTCTAGCGCCTGGCGGGCTTTCTCGATTTCCTGGCGTCGTTCACTCGACTCGGCCAATTCGCTGCGCTTAACGTAAGTGCGTTTCTTGCGCACTTCCACGCTGATGGTTTTGACGCCTTTGCCGGAAACCTTGCCTTGCTTGAGTTCACTTACGGTGCGTCGCTGCAGGGTCACTCGCTTCGGCTCTCCCGTATCGCCTTGCCGCTTGCCGTGGCTTTGCCTTAAATAACTCAGCAGTCGCAGTTTCTCTGTGTCGCTCAGGACGTCGTCCGCATCGCTTTTCTCCAAACCCGCATCGCCTAATTGGGCGAGCAGCCGCTCCAGCGGAATACCGACCACATCGGCGAGTTGCCGTACCGTCACATCGCTCATTCTAAAGCCTCTGCCTCTTTCGAATTCCCTCAACTTTCCGCAAACCAGGGCTGACGGGCCGTCATAATCAACTGCGCCGCCTTGTCCTCGTCCACTCCAACGATGTCCATCAACTCATCGACCGATTGCTCCGCTAAATCCTCGACCGTGCGGATGCCGTGGCCCGCGAGCCGGAACGCCAAATCACGATCCATGCCTTCCAAATTAAGCAAGTCCTCTGAAGGCTCGCTTGCCTCAAGCTTTTCCTCGCTGGCAATGGCTTTGATCAGCAGAGAGTCTCGGGCTCTGTTGCGCAATTCCTCGACGATTTCCTCGTCAAATTCCTCGATCTCGAGCAATTCCTTCGCTGGCACGTAAGCCAATTCCTCGATTGTGGAAAAGCCTTCCCGCACCAAGATTTCCGCCACGCTCTCGTCGACTTCCAATTGATCGACGAAGGCTTGTGTCAGCTTCGCCGTCTCCAGCTCATTCTTGGCCTCGGCCTGGCTCGCGCTCATTACGTTCAGCGTCCATCCGGTCAATTCGGAAGCCAGTCTGATGTTCTGGCCACCCCGGCCTATGGCCTGAGACAGGTTTTCGTCGGCGACAGCGATGTCCATGGCGTGCCTGTCTTCGTCCACCACAATGGACACGATCTCCGCAGGAGACATGGCGTTGATCACGAACTGAGCCTCGTTCTCGTTCCAAAGAACGATGTCGACACGTTCGCCTGCCAATTCGTTGGATACCGCCTGGACACGGGAACCTCGCATGCCGACGCAGGCGCCCACCGGATCGAGGCGCGCGTCGTTGCTTCTCACGGCAACCTTGGCGCGCACCCCGGGATCTCGTGCGGCGCCCTTGATTTCAATGATATTTTCGCTCACTTCGGGCACTTCCAGCCGAAACAGCGCGATTAAAAGCTCCGGCGCGGTTCGGCTGACGAACAATTGCGGGCCTCGGGATTCGGGCCGTACGGCTTTTAGGTAGCCTCGCAGCCGGTCGCCGGAACGCACCGCCTCGCGCGGGATCATCTCGTCGCGGGGAATGAATGCCTCCACATTGCCGCCCAAGTCCAAATAGACATTGCCGCGCTCCACCCGCTTGACGACGCCCGTGACCAGCTCGCCCACCCGACTCTTGTAGGCGTCAACCACCTTGCGCCGTTCCGCATCCCGCACTTTCTGAACGATTACCTGCTTGGCGGTCTGCGCCGCGATGCGGCCGAACTCGATGGATTCGATGGGCTCCTCGAGGTAATCCCCTACCTGGATTTTGGGATTGCGTTTTCGCGCCTCTTGAAGCGTTATCTCGAGCTCGGAATTTTCAGGCTCGCCGCCCGTCGTTTCGTCCAGCTCGACCACCAGCCAGCGCCGAAAGGTTTCATAATCGCCGGTCTTCCGGTCGATGGCGACGCGCACGTCGAATCGATTATCGTGGCGCTTGATGGTGGCTGTGCGAAGCGCGTCCTCTATGGCGCCAAAGATCACCTCTTTTTCGATATCTTTTTCGTTGGATACAGCATCCACCACCAGCAAGATTTCTTTATTCGCCATGGCGTTGTCCTTTATGAACAGGGTCAAATTCCGGCGCAAGCCGCGCCTTTTCTATGGATTGGTAAGGCACCCTCAGCACGGTTTCCCCCTCCTGCAATAGGATGCAATCGCCGTCGACACCGAGCAGCCTGGCCTTGAACTTGCGGCGACCCTCGAGCGGGCTCGCCAACTGCACCCGCACCATTTCGCCTTTGAACCGCTCGAAATGGGCGAGCGCAAACAGCGGACGGTCGAGCCCCGGCGACGAGACTTCTAATTGATAACGGCCTGGAATCGGATCCTCCACATCGAGAACCCCGCTCACTTGGTAACTCACCTTGGAGCAATCATCGAGCGTTATACCTCCGACCCTATCAATATAAATTCGCAAAATTCGCTGCCGCCCATCAAATTCAACGCCCACGAATTCATAGCCGAGGCCTGTGACGGCCGGTTCGATCAAACTGATCAGGCGCTCACGCGCTCTCATGAACAACCTCGCAAGGCATGACCAACAAAAAATGGGCGCAAGGCCCATTTTTGTTTTAAATTCTTATTAAAAACAAAATGCCCCTGCGGGGCACCTCGTAAGCGGAATGGCTTTGCAACCTTCAGGTTCACTCACCGAGTTCCCGCGATTTAGTTGCAAAATAATACCACATTACCCTGCTCGATTGAAGCCACAGTAAATATAATTACCGCTTAGGATCATATTTGAATCGATCACCGGCCACGCCATAAGTTGGCAATACCGTGATCTTTTGATCTTAATTTTCCTCAAGAAACAGGACTTCCCTAGCCTTATGCACTTGATTGCTGTCAGACAAGCACATTTGGAAAGCTCTCTTCGATTATGTCAACGGCAGGCTTGTTCTGGCCCCGCGCCTGGAGTTGGATCACCCGGACCAATGCGCCGCCGAGCCCTCCGAAAGCTGACAAGCCACCGGATCGGCGCGCATGCACTCTATTTTGATCGCCATGGCACGCTGTAGCGATGCCGGAAATGGCGCTCCGGCCGAACGCATGCGGCTGGACAAGTGGCTTTGGGCGGCGCGCTTCTTTAAAACCCGGCAATTGGCCATTGACGCCATCAATGGCGGCAAAGTTCATGTCAATGGACAGCGCGCCAAACCCGGCAAGGAAATCGCCGTAGGCACGAAGCTTTCGATCAGCAAAGATCGATACTCTTGGGACATCATCGTGGCCGCTCTCTCCACCCAACGTCGCCCCGCCGCGGAAGCGGCGCTATTGTATGAGGAAACGCCGGAAAGCCTCGCCCGACGACAGGCGGAAGCCGCTCGGCGACGCGAAGAAAAAGATCTCGGCACGCAGCCGGAAGGGCGGCCGAACAAACGGGAACGCCGCCTCATTCACCGCTTCAAGCGCGCCCAGGATTAAGCCTTCGGGTACCTGAATGGCGACCTTGGCCGACCCGATCGACGCTCCCCGAACCGTTTACACGGTCTCTCGACTCAACCGAGAGACCCGCTTTATCCTCAACGAGTGCTTCGGCAGCCTTTGGATCGAGGGGGAAATCTCCAATTTCTCCGTTCCCTCGTCTGGTCATCTTTATTTCACCCTCAAGGATGCCGAGGCTCAGGTGCGCTGCGCCATGTTCCGCCCTCAGGCTCGATTTCTAGAATTCAAGCCCAAGAACGGCGATCATGTTCTCGCCAAGGCTCAGGTCAGCCTGTACGAGCCTCGCGGCGATTTTCAGCTGATCATCGAAACCCTGGAGGAAGCCGGCGACGGCGCCCTGCTTCGGGCGTTCGAGGCTCTGAAGAACAGACTGGCCGCCGAAGGCCTGTTCGACGCCTCGATCAAGAAACCGCTTCCGAGCCTGCCCCAATGCATCGGTGTCATCACCTCGTCCACGGGCGCTGCGGTACGTGACATTCTTACCGTGCTCCGCCGGCGTTTCCCGGCCATTCCGGTGATCCTGTTTCCGGTCAAGGTACAGGGTCCCGAGGCCAAATCCGAGATCGTCCGCGCCCTAAATTTGGCCGACCGGCTCAAGTGGTGCGATGTGGTGATCCTCGCCCGCGGCGGCGGCTCGCTGGAGGATTTATGGGCCTTCAACGAGGAAATCGTCGCCCGAGCCATCCATGCCTGCGGGATTCCGGTAATCGCCGGCATTGGCCACGAGATCGATTTCACCATCGCCGATTTCGTGGCGGATCTCCGCGCGCCGACCCCGTCCGCCGCCGCGGAAGCCGCGAGCCCGGACGGGACTGCCTGGCTGGAACGGTTCCAGCGGCTGGAAACCCGCCTCCGCCAGAGCATCCAGACCCGCCTGAATCAAGCCGAACGGCTGCTCGGTTTCCTCGACAAACGCCTGCAGCAACTCCATCCGGCCAAGCAGCTGAGCACCCAGGCCCAACGGTTGGACGAGCTGGAACTTAGGCTGCGGCGAGCGACCCAAAACCGTCTGGCCTTGCTCGAAACCCGGCTCCAAGGCGAGGCCGCCCGGCTTCTCAGGTATCGACCGGATCAGCGGCTGATGCTGCTGAAGGCCAGAAGGGATCAGCTCGCGCGGCGCCTGCATACCGCCATTCACCGCCGGATCGAAACCCAACGCCATGCCCTGGTCTGCGCCAGCCAGGAGCTTCAGGCGGTCAGTCCGCTGGCGACCCTGGCGCGCGGCTATAGCATTACGAACCGCGCCGACGGCCGCATGCTATTGCGATCCTGCCACGGCGTCGTCGCAGGGGATCGAATTGCAACCCGCCTCGCCGACGGCACCCTCATCAGCACCGTCGAAAGTATCCATCCGGAACGACTCACGCAAGGCCCGGAAAGTTAGTTTATCTAGAAATTTAAAGGGTTAAGGCAGTCGCTCAGAATAAGGATGATCGACATTCAAGTCCTAGGCGATTAAACTGCGCAGCTTTCGGTCAACCCGCTGAACCGATTTCTAGCTGAAGCCTCCAAGCATTCAACGGTACCGCCCACATGAACCAAGCCAGCCAAGCACTCATCGAGAAATATTACGCCGCTTTCAACGCCGGCGACATGGACACTTTTTTGAGCCTCCTCACCGAGGACGTCGTCCACGACATCAATCAGGGCCCGCGCGAAGTCGGCAAGGAGGCATTCCGCGCGTTCATGGATCGCATGAATAAAAACTACAAGGAGCAGTTGGTGGACATGGTCATCATGACCAGCGAAGATGGCACCCGCGCCGCCGCCGAGTTCGTGGTACTGGGTGAGTATCGGGTCACCGACGAAGGCTTGCCGCCTGCCACGGGTCAGAAGTACCGTTTGCCGGCCGGCGCCTTCTTCGATATCCGCGATGGCAAGGTGGCCCGTGTGACCAATTACTACAACCTCCAGGACTGGATCGCCCAGGTCGGCGGCTAGTTCCGGGTTGAGTTCGGCGGTCGAGCCTGTTTTGTACCTCTCCTTCCGGAAGTAAAAAACATCATAGACTCTAGAGCCATGAGCGATTCCATCTCCATCCGGCGTTTCACCGGCCACGATCCGGAGCTTCGGCGGCATTTGCCGGACCTGGCGCGGCTGCGCATTCAGGTGTTTCGGGATTTTCCCTATCTCTACGACGGCACGCCCGAATACGAAGAGAAATATCTCAAGACCTATATCGACTGCCCGGAAAGCGTCATCGTGCTGGTGTTCGACGGGGACAAGGTCGTCGGGGCCACCACCGGGCTCCCCATGGAAGCCGAAACCCCCGAGTTCCAGAAACCCTTTTTGGAGCACGGCTACGATCCCAAGAAAATCTTCTATTGCGGCGAATCGGTGCTCTTGAAGGACTACCGCGGCCGGGGCATTTATCCCAAGTTCTTCGGGGAGCGGGAAGGCCACGCCCGAGCCTTGGGCCGGTTCGATCTCGTGGCTTTCTGCTGCGTGCAGCGCCCCGAGGATCATCCGCTCCGGCCGGCCGATTACGTGCCGCTGGACCGCATCTGGAGCAAGTTCGGCTACGTCAAGCATCCGGAACTCACCACTACCTATACCTGGAAGGATGTGGACGAGCCGGAGGAATCGCCCAAGCCCATGATGTTCTGGCTCAAATCCTTGAGGGAAACGCCCTGATGGCCGCGCCGTTTCGCCTCGCCGCCGCCCAGTACGACATTGGCTTTCTCAAGAATTGGGACGAGTACGCCGCCAAGATCGGCCGCTGGGTCGAAGAGGCCGTCAACGAACGGGCGAAGCTGCTATTGTTTCCGGAATATTTCAGCATGGAACTGGCCTCGCTATTTCCGGAAGAGGTTTATCGGTCCCTGTCGAGGCAGCTCCGCGAGCTGCAGGCACTGCTGCCCGATTTCCTCGCGCTGTTCAGGGAGCTGGCCGAACGGCATGGCGTTTATCTCGTGGCGGGCTCTTTCCCGGTGCGTCAGCCGGACGGCCATTACCGGAACCGGGCGTTTCTGTTCCGGCCGGACGGCAGCCACGAACACCAGGACAAGCTGCAGATGACCCGCTTCGAGAACGAGCAATGGCTCATCACCGCAGGGGACGAGATCAAGACCTTCGACACCGAGTTCGGCCGCATCGGCATCGACATCTGCTATGACAGCGAATTTCCCATGATTGCCCGTAAGCAGGTGGAGGCCGGCGCCGATCTCATTCTGGTGCCGAGCTGCACCGACACCACGGCCGGTTACTGGCGGGTCCGCATCGGCTGCCAGGCGCGGGCACTGGAGAACCAATGCTATGTCGTCCAGTCGCCCACGGTCGGAACGGCGCCCTGGTCGGAAGCCGTGGACGTGAACATCGGCGCCGCCGGCGTTTACACCCCCGTGGATTACGGCTATCCCGACAACGGCGTCCTCGCCATCGGCGAGCTGAACCGGCCTCAGTGGGTCTACGCCGACATCGACCTCGGTTCCATCGCCCGCATCCGAGAAACCGGGCAGGTCTTCAACTATCGGGACTGGCCGGGGCAGTTCCGCGGCGTCTAATTACCATCGCTCCACACCGTCCGAGTTTTTCCTAACGATTGGCGATCCCGTGCGGCACGTGGCCGGTGGCGACGTGACGGCAGGCCGACTCGCAATGGCCTTGTTGATCGTCGAAGAAGATGTCGGCACCGAAGGCGCGGAGGAACGGTCCCTTCTCCATGCCGCCCAGAAACAGGGCCTCGTCGATGCGGATGTTCCAGGCCCGGAGGGTCCGGACCACCCGTTCGTGAGCGGGTGCCGCGCGGGCCGTGACCAGGGCGGTGCGGATCGGCGATTGATCGGGCGGGAACAGGGTTTGAATGTGATGCAGCGCGGCAAGAAAGGCTTTGAACGGACCTCCGGACAATGGCGTTCTGGCCTCGATGACTTCGTTGTCGGTAAACGCCTGCAAGCCGCCCGAGCGGTAAATCCGTTCCGATTCGTCGGAAAACAGCACCGCGTCGCCGTCGAACGCGATCCGGAGCTGTTCCGACTCACTGGCGGATTTGTTGGACTCGATGATGGTGGCGGCGGCATGGCCGGCTTTCAGGGCCAAAGCCACGTCTTCCGCGTTGGAGGACAGGAACAGATCGGCGCCGAAGGCCGCGATGTAATTAAATGGCGATTGGCCGCTGGTGAAGGCCGCGCGGGAGATCGAGAGTCCATGTTCGCGGATCGAATTGAACACCCGGAGCCCCGTGTCAGCGCTATTGCGCGACAAGAGAATCACCTCGACCACCGCGTCCGGCAGCTCCCGGCTGATCGCCAAGAGCTTCTTGACCAAGGGAAACGCCACACCGGGCGAGAGGATCTGATCCTCGTGCTCAACCTGGTAACGGCAAAAAGCTTCCTTGCCTTCAGCCTCGAAAACCCGATGAGATTCGTCCAGGTCGAAAAGCGCGCGAGACGAAATGGCGACGACTAGCTTCTTGGCCTGCTCTATAGGCTTAGGCGGGTTCAAGGTCCAACTCCGAGAGTAGCCTTAATCATAGCGGTTCGTCCTGTGCTCGCGGTAGGGCTGGGGAAGATGCCGAGCTCCACGCCGCATGGATTTACTGAAACTTGCAGCTTTGGCACAGGTCCGATGGACACACGCGGCACGGCCTTGCGCTGTATACATTTTCGATCCGCTGCCGCAAAATCTGCCCTCTTCCAAGAGAACGGAATTCCCCGCCAAACTAAATAAAAGATCAAGGCACTTTCCATGAAAGAATTCTTTACCAAACTCATACGCAGCAAATACTCACTCCTTTTATTGATCTTATTTATTGCGCTGCTTTATTTCGTCCAGGAAAAGGCCGTCGTGCCCCTGGTGATGAAAATCGTGAAATCGGACCTTTTCTTTGAACCTGAGAAGCAGGAAGAGGAGCAGCT
This sequence comes from Methylococcaceae bacterium, assembly GCA_902810705.1. Lineage (GTDB taxonomy): Bacteria > Pseudomonadota > Gammaproteobacteria > Methylococcales > Methylococcaceae > CADDYU01. Next base: position 16,860 of record CADDYU010000042.1, on the reverse strand, counting down.
AGGCAAGGTCAAGAATGAGCGCACTTCCTTTGCGTTGATGCACTGCAAGGATGCGGTGAAAGAAGAGGGCCAGCTTCCGGACAATGCGGAATTCGTCGACAACAAATACGAGGCTTGGGCCTTGGGCAATCGGCATTACATCATTCGTTCCAGTGTCAGGGTGATCGATCCGGCGCAAGGCCAATTGGAAAAGCTCTACGCCTGCAAAATCCGCATGACCGGGGATAACGAGGCCGATCCCCAAAGCTGGTCGGTCTTGGGGGTGGATTTCACCCCTCCGCCGCAAGGCGAATAAAAGCGGTCTACTCAACCGGGTGGCCAAGACAAGCGGCGGCCGCCCAGGACATGGAGATGCAAATGATAGACTTCCTGGCCGGCATCGCCTCGGCAATTGACGACCATACGATAGCCGCCGGCCGAAAGCCCTTCAGCCGCGGCAACCTGCTTCACCGCGTCGAACAGGTCGGCGGCCAGTTTTGGATCCTCCGCCGGAAAATCGTCCAGGGTGGGAATGTGGCGTTTGGGGATGACTAGAACATGCACTGGCGCCTGCGGCCGGATGTCCCGAAACGCTAGCAGCCGATCATTCTCGAACACTACATCCGGTTTGATGTCCCCAGCCACCATTTTGCAGAACAGACAGTCCGACATGAGTTGCCTCCCCTAGAATATGTGGAGTGTCAAAAATCCTTGCGTCCATTGAATGCATGGGCCAGGGTATTCCCATCCACATATTCCAGCTCGCCGCCGAAGGGCATGCCATAGGCGATACGGGTGGTCCTGACCCCGAGTTGCCGAGCCATTTCGTGAATATAGTGGGCCGTAGCTTCTCCTTCCACCGTGGTGTTGGTGGCCAGGATGGCTTCCTTGACTTCGCCGGATCTAAAGCGCTTTTCCAGAATATCCAGCCGCAATTCGTCGGGCCCGATGCCATCCAAGGGCGAAAGCCGGCCGTTCAGCACGAAAAAGACGCCCTTGAATCCCGTGGCCTGGTCAATGGCGTAAACCTCGGCGGGCGTTTCCACCACGCACAATAGTGTCCGGTCGCGCTTGGGATTGGCGCATATCGGACACAGCTCGCCCTCGGTCAGAGTACGGCACTCCGCGCAATGGCCGATCTTGTCCAAGGCAGCGAGCAGCGATTCAGCCAGATAGCGAGCCCCCTGCCGATCCCGCTGCAGGAGATGAAAGGCCATGCGCTGCGCCGACTTCGGGCCGATACCAGGCAGGCAGCGCAAGGCCCGTATGAGTTGGGCGAGAACACCAGTCTGGAGCATGGTGGCTTCGGGAAAGGCTCTAGAACGTCAGTAAAACCTAGAATCAGATCAGAAAGGAAGCTTGAGGCCCTCCGGCAATTCGAAACCGCCGGTGAGGCTCGCCATTTTCTCCTGCTTGAGCGCGTTGACCTTGTTCACCGCGTCGTTCACAGCGGCGGCGATCAGATCCTCCAGCATGTCCCGATCCTCCTTGACCAAACTCTCGTCGATGCTGACTTTCAGCACGACCTTCCTGCCGTTCATGGCCACCGTGACCAGCCCGCCGCCCGCCTGGCCTTGGACCTGGGCATCGGCCAGTTCGTCCTGAATCTTCTTCAGGTTTTCCTGCATTTTTTGCGCCTGCTGCATCAGGCCCGCTAAAGGATTCTTCATGGGAGTCTCCAAAAGTGCTGGCAATCAATCCAAGGGTTTGATGGAGCCGGGAACGATTCGCGCGTCAAGGCGCTCCTTGAGCGCGCGGATGGCCTCGTCCTGTTCAATTTCGATTTCCGCGGCCCGTTGGCGTTCCTCCTTCTCCTGGCGAATTTGATTGGCGGGCGTATCGAGCGCCCCTGCCTCCATTTCAATGAGGAGTTTCAAGGGTCGGTGAAACCGCGCCTGCAGGGCTTTCTCCAAATTGGCCTCGGCGCGGGGACGGCGGAGGTGAGCGAACTGCGGATCCAGGGCGAGCACGCAAGAGGTTTCGTCCAGGCTTCGCAGCGCGCAATGATTGGCCAGCTCCCGGGTCATGGCGACCAGGCCCAGACCTTGGACGAGCGAATGCCAATTAATGTCCCCTGAAAGCGGACCTGGCGGTGCTTCCGAGGAAAAGGGTTGACTTGACTTGGAGACGCCGATGGCGGCCTGCTGTCCTGGACCGGCGGACGGCGTTGCATCTATTAAGGTTCGGGGTTTTGCCGGAGCTTCCCGCCGGTCACCGCCGGCCGCCCGCCTGTCCGAGGGCGTCGCTTGAGACACGGCGGGCCGGGTGTGGCCTTCGGGATGAGGGAGATCTGCGGCAGGGGAGGCGCTCACTGATTCCATGGCCGGCCGAAAAGCCAGCATGCGCAACAATACCATCTCGAAGCCGCTTTTGCCGTCCGGGGCGAGAGGCAGATCCTTCTGGCCCATTAGAGCAATCTGGTAAAACAACTGCAAATCCTCGGCGGACAAGCTTTGTGCTAGAGCGAGAATGCGGTCGGCGTCCTCGTCCCGTCCGACCGCTTCAGGCACCCACTGAGCCAAAGCCGCGCGGTGCAGAAGGGTGAGCATCTGTTGCAACACATCACCGAAGTTAGGCCCATGCTCCGCCAATGCATCGATCCGCGCCAGCAACGCCTTGGCATCGCTCGAAGCGAGGGCGTCCAGCAACTCGAACACCGGCCGCCGCGCCACGATACCCAGCATGCCGCTCACTTCCGCCTCACCCAGCCGGCCGCCACCATGGACGATCGCCTGATCCAACAGGCTCAGTCCATCGCGCATCGAGCCATCGGCGGCGCAGGCCAAGGCATTGATGGCGCTGACTTCAAATCCGACGTCTTCCCGCTGGAGAATGGCCTCCATTTGGGCGCGAATTTGATCCACTGTCAGGCGCTTCAGGTTGAATTGCAGGCAGCGGGACAGCACCGTTACGGGAATTTTCTGGGGATCGGTGGTCGCCAGCAGGAACTTGATGTGAGGCGGCGGCTCTTCCAAGGTTTTGAGGAGAGCATTGAAGCTGTGCCCCGACAGCATGTGCACTTCGTCGATGAGATAGATCTTGTAACGGCCCCGAGTCGGCGCGTACAGCACGTTGTCCAGGAGATCGCGGGTATCCTCCACCTTGGTGCGGGATGCCGCATCCACCTCGATTAAATCGACGAAGCGGCCTTCGTCCACCTCCTGACAGATCGCGCATTCACCGCAGGGCTCAAACCCGTTGCGTGACTCGCAGTTGATGGCCTTGGCCAGGATCCGGGCGATCGTGGTCTTGCCCACTCCGCGGGTGCCAGTGAAAAGATAGGCGTGGTGCAAGCGTTCGAATTCCAACGCATGCGTGAGCGCCCGGACGACATGGCCCTGGCCGACGATTTCGCCGAAATTGCGGGGGCGCCACTTGCGAGCAAGAGCCTGATACGCCATGGCGTCTACATCCCAAGGGCTGACCGGATCGAACAGGAAATAAGGGCGGCGGATCGCGCCAGCCACACCCCGGCACACGAATCCGCTGCTACCGTTGCTCCCTTCCGGGCCTGGCGGGGTTTACAGCGTATCGTTGCGAGGGGACCGACGCGATTCGCCATTGAGCTCTGACTTGGACCTCGCGGTTCGCGGGGTCATGAAAACAGCCATTATGCTCCGAGCGATCTTTTTATTCAAGCCGGACAATCAGGGCGCGCCCCTGAACAGAAATGTCCGGACCCCTGTTTGGCAGAATTAAAAAGCGGCACCCAATCATCGCCATCAACCAAGTCTCGGTTGAATCTTAAGCCTAAGCCGCTACATCCTCGGCCTCGAACGCAGTATCATCCCCGCCTTTCTAGCTCAGAACAACCGAAATCATGAAGATCCTTATCGTCGGCGGCGGCGGCCGCGAGCATGCCTTGGCCTGGAAATCGGCGCGATCGCCCTTGGCGGAGAAGGTCTACGTCGCTCCTGGCAACGCGGGCACGGCACTGGAGCCCGGCTTGGAAAACGTCCCCATCGCCGCCGAGGATGTGCCAGCATTGCTGGACTTCGCTAAGTCGCAAGCCATAGACCTGACCATCGTCGGTCCTGAGGCGCCTTTGGTGTTGGGCCTGGTGGATCGGTTCCGGGCCGCCGGACTCAGGTGCTTCGGCCCGAGCCAACGGGCGGCCCAGCTGGAAGGCTCTAAGGCGTTTTGTAAGGATTTCCTGGCCCGCCATCGCATTCCCACCGCCGAATACCGGACCTTTACCGAGGTGGAGCCGGCGATCGCCTATATTCGGCAGCAAGGGGCGCCGGTCGTGGTGAAGGCCGATGGCCTCGCGGCCGGGAAAGGCGTCGTGGTGGCGCAGTCGGAAGACGAAGCGGCAAGGGCGGTGCGCGACATGCTGGCGGGCGATGCCTTCGGCGCGGCCGGGCGGCGGGTGGTGATCGAGGAGTTTCTCAAGGGCGAGGAAACCAGCTTCATTGTCATGGCCGATGGGGTACATGCTCTGCCAATGGCGACCTCCCAGGACCACAAGGCGCGGGACGATGGCGATCAGGGCCCCAATACCGGCGGGATGGGCGCCTATTCCCCGGCCCCGGTGGTGACGCCGGAAGTTCACGCGCGGGTGATGGAAGAAGTGATTCTGCCCACCTTGCGCGGCATGGCGGCGGACGGCGTCCCTTACACGGGCTTTCTCTACGCTGGATTGATGATCGCCCCGGATGGCGGAGTGAAGGTGCTGGAATTCAACTGCCGGTTCGGCGATCCGGAAACCCAGCCCATCATGCTGCGCCTCAAGAGCGATCTGCCGTCGCTGTGCCTTGCGGCCCTGGAGGGACGCTTGGATCAGGTGCAAGCCCAATGGGACGAGCGGCCGGCCCTGGGCGTGGTGCTGGCGGCGGGCGGTTATCCTTTCGACTACGCCAAGGGCGATGTGATCGAGGGCCTGCCGGAAAAGGACGCTCCGGACGCCAAGGTGTTCCATGCCGGAACCCAGTGGGTGAACGGCCGGATCGTGACCGCCGGCGGGCGAGTGCTCTGCGCCTGCGCTCTGGGCGATACGGTGGCCGAGGCCCAGCGAAAGGCTTATCAACTCGCGGGCCGTATCCGCTGGAGCAAGATCTATTACCGTACCGACATCGGCTATCGGGCCCTTGGCCTGGGTTGATCGGTGGACGGCCGCTTTATAATCCTCCCCTCCAAACCCAGAATTCGCGCATGATTGTAGAACACGAAATCCCGACCTCTTCCCTCTCACCCGCCCAGCAGGACTTGCGGCGCTTGCGGCAATTCGTCGCCGGGCAAGTCCTGGGGCAGGATCTTTTGATCGAGCGGATGCTTATCGCTCTTTTGGCGGATGGGCATATCCTGGTGGAGGGCGCGCCCGGCCTGGCCAAAACCCGTGCGATCAACGTATTGAGCCAGGGCATCGAGGGCGATTTCCACCGCATCCAGTTCACCCCGGACCTGCTGCCCGCCGACCTCACCGGCACCGAGATCTATCGCCCGCAAGACGGGTCGTTCCATTTTCAGATGGGACCCTTATTTCACAACCTGGTCTTGGCCGACGAAATCAACCGATCACCCGCCAAGGTGCAATCGGCCCTCCTCGAGGCCATGGCGGAACGGCAGATCACGGTAGGACGGGTGACTTACGGACTGCCGGAGCTGTTCATGGTGATGGCGACCCAGAATCCCATCGAGCAGGAAGGCACCTATCCCCTGCCCGAGGCCCAGCTGGACCGTTTCATGCTCTATATCCGCATCGGCTATCCCGAGACCCGGCACGAGCGGGAAATCCTGCATCTGGTGCGAAACGAAGCGCGCCGGAAGGGGGAGACGGCCGCCACGGAATTTCAGCCCCTCAGTCAGGCCGTGCTGTTCGCGGCCCGCCGGGAAGTGCTCGATCTGTACCTGGCCGAATCCTTGGAGGAATACCTGCTGCAATTGGTGCTGGCGACCCGCGATCCGGGTGCCTATGGAGCGGAGTTCGCCCGCTGGCTGCAATATGGGGCCAGCCCCAGAGCCACCATCGCCCTGGACCGCTGCGCCCGCGCCCGCGCTTGGCTGAACGGGCGGGACTTCGTCAGTCCCGAGGACATCCAATCGATCGCCCCCGATGTCCTCCGTCACCGCCTGATCCTGAGCTACGAGGCGGAAGCGGACGGCGTCACTCCCGATCGGCTGATCGGAGAACTCCTGCGGCGGGTGGCGGTGCCTTAGCCGAGGACGGCGCTCCAACGCTTGTGAATGCCGGCCGCGCCGGGTCGACCCGCTTCGATGCAATTCAGGCAGGCTTTACGTAAAATCCGAAAACCCGGGCGTCTTGGATCGCCAAGCCGCCCGGCGTTCGATTTCGCCCGTTTGGCGGGGCTCTCCAGCGATAAATGAATAGACATCCAGATGCAGCCGTATCAACACGACTTTATTGATTACGCGATCCGCTGCGGCGTGCTGCGCTTCGGCGATTTCACATTGAAGTCCGGCAGACGCAGCCCCTATTTCTTCAACACCGGCTTGTTCGATACCGGCGCCCGGCTGGACCGGCTGGGCCAAGCCTATGCCGACGCCATGCGGCACGCCGGGATACGGGCCGACGTTCTGTACGGCCCGGCCTACAAGGGCATTCCCCTGGCCTGCGCAACCGCCATCGCCTTGGCGCGGACGACCGGCGAGGAGATTCCCTTCGCCTTCAACCGCAAGGAGATCAAGGACCACGGCGAGGGCGGCTCGCTGGTGGGCGCTCCGCTCCGAGGATCGGTGCTGATCCTCGACGACGTCATCACCGCGGGAACCTCGGTGCGGGAGTCGGTGGACATCATCCGCGGAGCCGGCGCCGAGCCTTGCGGCGTCCTGATCGCCCTTGACCGGCAAGAGCAAGGTCTAGGGCCCAATTCGGCGGTTCGGGAAGTCGCCGAACGGTACGGCCTTCCGGTGCACGCCATCATCACCTTGGAGGACATTCTCGACTACCTGGCAGCGGCGGAACGTTCCGAGGAACTCGCGGCCATCCGGCGCTACCGCTCCGAATTCGGCTGCCGATGAATCCTGCGCTTGTCCGGGGCTTCGGCCCGATCGCCCGCGCCCTGGCCTTGTTCTCGGGCCAGGGGCGCACGGAAACCTTTCGCTGGATGGACGAGAATGGAATCGCGCACTACCCCGATCAGGTGCCGCCGGAGGCCGCCAAGCCAGGATTCTAGCGGAGCGAAAGGATCAGGATTGGCGCTGGTCCGCAGCCTCCCCCACGGCGCCAAGCGACCGCGGATTTCCGCCACGCGGCGAAACGTCAAAAACATGGAAAAATCGCAACGACCGGCAGACTTCAACGCCTCAGCAGCAAGGTGCCGATTCCTCGATCGGTGAATAGCTCGATTAGCACCGCGTGCTCGATCCGCCCGTCGATGATGTGGGCGCTCGTGATCCCGCCGTTAAGCGCGTCCATGGCGCAACGGACTTTCGGGATCATGCCGCCGGCGATGGTGCCATCCGCGATCAGACTCTCCACTTTGGCCAGGGACAAGCCGGTCAGAAGCGCCCCATTCTTGTCCAGGACGCCAGGGGTATTGGTCAGGAGTATCAATTTCTCGGCTTTCAGCACTTCCGCCAATTTGCCGGCCGCGAGATCGGCGTTGATGTTGTAGGAGTAGCCGTCGTCGCCGACCCCGATGGGCGCGATGACGGGAATGAAATCCCCCTGGCCCAAGGCGTCTACGATGCTCGGATCGATGCTCTTGACCTTGCCCACGTGGCCGAGATCGACGACTTCGGGCTCGTCGGCATCCTCGGCAGGCTGAGTCACCGTCAGTTTCTCGGCCCGCACCAAATCGCCGTCCTTGCCGGTCAGGCCCACGGCCGAACCGCCATGGCGATTGATGAGGTTGACGATTTCCTTGTTGACGAGTCCTCCCAGCACCATCTCCACCACGTCCATGGTCTCGGCGTCGGTCACCCGCATGCCCTGCACGAATTCGCTGGTTTTCCCGAGCCGCTGCAGCAGCTGGCCGATTTGCGGGCCGCCGCCATGCACCACCACCGGATTGATGCCCACCAGTTTCAGCAGCACGATGTCGCGGGCGAAGCTGTTCTTCAGCCGCTCGTCGGTCATGGCATGACCGCCGTATTTGATCACCAGGGTCTTGCCCTTGAAGCGCTGAATATAGGGCAGTGCTTCAATGAGTACATGGGCAATCGAAAGAGCGGAGCCGTTTTCGGGAGTTTCTTGCTTGTTCACGTTGGCCTGGATGGAATTGAGTATGGAGGGAAGGAAATACTGGGCTTCACTTTCAAAAGGAGACCCTTAAATTCGCCGATAATTCGCCGCAGCGCCTCGCGCGGGTCGTCTTCGAAGCGCAACACCAAGGAGGGCGTCGTGTTGGACGCCCGCACCAGGCCCCAGCCAGCGGCGAAATCGGCGCGAAGGCCATCGAGGTCGGCGCTTCGGGCTTCGCGGAAGCCAGCGATTTCTTTGAGTTTCCGCATGATGTGCTCGCTTGCGCCCTTGACGAGGGCGATCGTCAGTTCCGGAGTGTTCACGCTGTCCGGAAGCGCCGCGAAGATTTCTGCGCTGGAGCGATCATGGCTCGGGCCGCTTTCGGAACCCGCCCATACCTAGCGATGCCCGGTGTGCCCGAATCCGCCATGCGCCCTTTGGCTTTCGAGGAACTCGTCGACCCGCTGGAATTCCACCTGGACGACCGGCACGAACACCATCTGGGCGATGCGGTCGCCGACCCGGATTTCAAAGGGCTCGCCGCCCCGGTTCCAACAGGACACATACACCTGGCCCTGGTAGTCGGAATCGATCAACCCCACCAGGTTGCCGAGCACGATCCCGTGCTTGTGGCCCAGCCCCGAGCGGGGCAGGAGCACGGCGGCAAGCCCCGGATCGCCGATGTGGATGGCGAGCCCGGTCGGGATCAGCCGGGTCTCGCCCGGCTGAAGGACCAAGGGTTCACGGAGACAGGCCCTGAGGTCCAAGCCCGCGGCGCCCGGCGTGGCGTATTCGGGGAGCGGGATTTCTTTTCCCAAGCGATCGTCAAGAATCTTGAGCTGGATTTTGTGCATGATACCGTTCGGCGATCAAACGCAGGAGCTGTTCAGCCAAGATCGGCTTGGGAGCCAGCGGCAAGTGGGTTTCGCCGCCCTTCCAGCAGACGAACAAAGCATTATCGTCGGCATCGAAACCCAACCCCGGCCCCACCCGATTGGCGGCGACCAGATCCAGGGCTTTCGCGGCCAGCTTCTGTCGGGCGTAGTCTTCGAGATGGTCGGTTTCGGCGGCGAAGCCCACCGTGAATGGCCGCTTTTCCAAAGCCGCCACCGCCGCCAGGATGTCAGGGGTTTTCCGCATGATGAGGATCATTTCGTCGGCGGATTTCTTGAGCTTCTGGGCGGCCGAAGCGTTCGGCACATAATCCGCGACCGCCGCGGCGCCAATGTACACGTCGGCCAATTCGGCCCGCGCCATCACTGTCCTATGCATCTCATCGGCGCTCTCCACCTCAACCAGTTCGCGGACGCGCGGCGTGGGAAGAGCCGTGGGGCCGCTCACCAGAGTCACCTCCGCCCCCAGGGCGGAGGCCGCCTCCGCGAGGGCATAGCCCATCTTGCCGGAACTACGGTTGCTGATGTAGCGGACGGGATCGATGGCCTCGCGGGTGGGTCCGGCGGTGATGAGGATCGCCAGCCCCGCCAAAGGGCCATCGCCCAGTAACCCGGCGACGGATTCGACGATCTGGGCCGGCTCCAGCATTCGCCCGGGACCGGTTTCGCCGCACGCCTGGCTCCCCGCCGCCGGACCCAGGAGGCGCACACCCCGCCGCTCCAGAACCTCAAGGTTCTCGCGGGTCGCGGCATGATTCCACATGGCCTGGTTCATGGCCGGGGCCAAGGCCAGGGGAGCGGTGGCGGCGAGGCAGAGCGCCCCGAGCAGGTCGTCCGCCAGGCCCGCCCGGAGCTTTGCGATGAAATCCGCCGTCGCCGGCGCCACCAGCACCAAATCGGCCCAACGGGCCAGGCTGATGTGGCCCATGGCCGATTCCTCGGCCGGATCGAGCAATTCGAGATGGACCGGCTGGCCCGAGAGCGCCTGGAAGGTCAGTGGCGCGACGAAAGCCGTGGCGGCGCGGGTCATGACGACCCGGACCGACGCCCCGGCGCCGCGCAAGAGCCGAACGAGTTCGGCCGCCTTGTAGGCCGCGATGCCGCCGGTCACGCCCAGGAGGATGTTTTTGTTGGCCAGTGATGCCAATGTCAGGATCTGTTTTGAAATAAATCAGGCGCCGAATTATGGCAAGTTTGCGGGCGGGCTTCTATGCTTTGCTTCGATGTTGTTGCCATTCTCCGGGGAACGCGAGACTCCCATGCCCATCACGGACTGGCCCGATGCGGAACGCCCGCGCGAAAAGCTGTTGCAAAAGGGGCCGTATGCCCTGTCCGACGCCGAACTCCTGGCGATTTTCCTCCGCACCGGCATCAAGGGCAAAACCGCCGTCGATCTGGCCCGCGAGCTGTTGAGCGACTTCGGTTCGTTGCGGTCCCTCCTCGAAAGCGATTTCGAGCGGTTCAGCCGCAGCCCGGGACTCGGCACCGCCAAATACGCCCTGTTGCAGGCCGTGCTGGAAATGGCCCGGCGCCATCTCAAGGAAACCCTCCGCCGCGAGAGCGCGCTCACCAGCCCGGACCTGACCCGCCGCTATCTCACTTCGCACTTGCGCGGTTATGCCCACGAGGTGTTCGGCTGTCTGTTTCTCGACAACCAGCACCGCGTCATTGAATTCGAGGAATTGTTCCGCGGCACGATCGACGGCGCCAGCGTCTACCCGCGGGAAGTGGTGAAAAAGGCCCTGGCCTTCAACGCCGCGGCCGTCATCTTCGCCCATAACCACCCGTCCGGCATCGCCGAGCCCAGCGAAGCCGACCGGCACATCACCTCCCGGCTCAAGCAGGCCCTTGCGCTCGTCGACATCCGCGTACTCGACCATTTCATCGTCGGCGACGGCGAGGCCTATTCGTTCGCGGAGCATGGTTTAATTTAGCCGCTGTCTCGAGGCATTTTCTGATCTGGAGGATCGCAAGCCATGCAGCGCATCTCAGAACCCGAGCTGATGGACCAGGACGAGCAGGCCCGCGCCTATGCGGAAGCGGATTTTTCGGAGCCGCACTCGCAGTTCGTGGCTCTGTTCGGGGAGGCCTTCAAGGGCCTGGAAGCGGCCGGCACGGCGCTGGATCTCGGCTGCGGTCCGGCCGACGTGGCGATCCGGTTCGCCCGGAGGTTTCCCGGCTGGCGCGTCGATGGGGTGGACGGCGCCGAGGCCATGCTGAAATTCGGCCGGGAGGCGGTGCGGCGCGCCGGGTTGGAAGATCGCATCCGATTGATTAAAGGCTATCTGCCCGGCGCCGTGCCGCCATTGGCGGCTTACGATGCCGTGATGTCCAACTCGCTGCTGCATCATTTGGCCGAGCCGAGGGTGCTGTGGGAATCGGCCAAGCGCTGGACCAAGCCCGGCGCGCCGGTGTTCGTCATGGACTTGATCCGTCCGGACAGCCCGGAAGAGGCGGCGCGGCTGGTCGACCAGTATGCCGCCGACGAGCCGGAGATTTTGCGGCGCGATTTTCACAACTCCCTCTTGGCCGCCTACCGGCTCGAAGAGGTACGGGAGCAATTGCGCGCGGCGGGCTTGGCCGGCCTCGATCTTCGGGCGGCGAGTGACCGCCATTTCGTGGTGTCGGGGCGATTGCCCAAGTAGGGGACTTCCGGGTTCGCAGCTCTTCATGTTCTGTCGCCCGCGAGCCTCTCATGTTTGAGATGAGATAGCCCACAAAGCGGCGCGCGAGGCGGGTTCCCGCAGTCAACAAACCATCCACTACCCCTGTGACTCTACGCCTTGTACTGAAAAGGCGATTCATCTAAGGTAAGGATTATTTACCCCTTAGGTGGACCGTCATGACTCTTCGGAAGTGTCCCCGGCGCACCAGGCTCAAGGAGCATTTCCCTCAGCAGGAAATCAAGCAACCCGATGGGCAAGGTTCGAATCCCCGATTCATGAAGTCCCGCCACCAAAATCAAAATCCAACTCTTTAGGGAACATACCATGCTCTTATCTTTCGTGGCCTATGCGCAAGAAGGTACGCAGGCGGTCTTGAGCGACCGGCGCACCAGGACCATCTCCGCGCTGGCACTTGTGGAATTTCTGTTGATCGGAAGTCTCGTCGATTGGGGAACCGCTTTCGCGTTCACCGCCGCCATCGCCGCCCTGGTATACGGGATTCTATCCATCGCCTGGATTAACGCCCAACCGCCCGGCAACCCCCGCATGATGGAAATCGCCGCCGCCATCCAACAAGGCGCGGAAGCCTATTTGAACCGCCAGTACAAAACCATTAGCTGGGTCGGCTATATCCTGTTCTTTCTCATTGGCATCTCCCTGGGTTGGTCCGTCGCCTTCGGCTTCGCGCTAGGCGCGGTGCTGTCCGGGGCCGCCGGCTACATCGGCATGCATATCTCGGTGCGCTCCAACAGCCGCACCGCGGAAGCGGCCCGTCGAGGCATTCAACCCGCATTCACCCTTGCCTTCCGGGGCGGCGCCATCACCGGGCTCCTGGTGGTGGGCCTTGGGCTCCTGGGCGTCGCGGGGTACTACACGCTGCTCAGGGCCGCGGGCGCCGACGACGCGCTGCACCCTTTGGTCGGCCTGGCTTTCGGCGGCTCGCTGATTTCCATTTTCGCCCGCCTGGGCGGCGGCATCTTCACCAAGGGCGCCGACGTCGGCGCGGACCTGGTGGGCAAGGTCGAGGCCGGCATTCCGGAAGACGATCCGAGGAACCCCGCCGTCATCGCCGACAACGTGGGCGACAACGTGGGCGATTGCGCCGGCATGGCCGCCGATTTGTTCGAGACCTACGCCGTCACCCTGGTCGCCACCATGCTGCTCGGCGCTCTCCTGACCAATGGCACCGAAAGCGCCGTGGTTTACCCCTTGGTCTTGGGCGGTGTTTCCATTATCGCTTCCATCATCGGCACCTTCTTCGTGAAGATCACGCCCGGCAAGAAAATCATGTCCGGCCTCTACAAGGGCGTGATCATCTCCGCGGGTTTATCGGCCCTGGCCTTCTATCCCCTCACTCTGCTGTCCTTCGGCGGCGGTCTGACGGTCGGAGACACCGTGCTGTCGGCCCATGGCATTTTCTTCGCCGCCTTGATCGGCCTACTTCTGACCGGCCTCATTGTGATCATCACCGAGTATTACACGGCCACCGAATACAGCCCGGTGCGCAGCATCTCGCAAGCCTCCACCACCGGCCACGCGACCGAAATCATCGCCGGCCTGGGCGTCTCGATGAAGGCCACGGCCGCCCCGGTGCTCGCCGTGTGCGGCAGCATCTGGGCCGCTCATGAGTTCGCGGGACTTTACGGCATCGCCATCGCGGCCACCGCCATGCTGTCCATGACCGGCATGATCGTCGCGCTGGACGCCTACGGGCCCATCACCGACAATGCCGGCGGCATCGCCGAAATGGCGGGGCTTCCGGAAGAAATCCGCAATATCACCGACCCCCTGGATGCCGTGGGCAACACCACCAAGGCGGTGACCAAGGGCTACGCCATCGGTTCGGCCGGCCTCGCCGCGCTGGTGCTGTTCGCCGATTACACTCACAATCTCAGCAGTCATCTCGGCTTCGACCTGTCCGATTACAAAGTCATCATCGGCCTCCTTATCGGCGGCCTGGTCCCTTACCTGTTCGGCGCGCTGGCACTGGAAGCGGTAGGCCGGGCAGCGGGCGGTATCGTTACCGAGGTACGCCGCCAATTCCGAGAAATCCCGGGACTCATGGATTACACCGCCAAGCCCGATTACTCGAGGGCCGTGGATCTCCTCACGCGGGCGGCAATCAAGGAAATGATCGTTCCCTCGCTCCTGCCGGTCGCCGTTCCCATTGCCGTGGGCCTTCTGCTTGGGAAGGAGGCCTTGGGCGGCGTCCTGATCGGCACCATCATCACCGGCCTGTTCGTCGCCATCTCCATGACCACAGGGGGCGCCGCTTGGGATAACGCGAAGAAATACATCGAGGAAGGCCATTACGGCGGCAAGGGTTCGGCCGCCCATAAAGCCGCCGTGACGGGCGATACCGTCGGCGATCCCTACAAGGACACGGCCGGTCCGGCAGTGAATCCAATGATCAAGATTGTCAATATCGTGGCGCTACTGATTATTCCCATGCTATAGACCTTTCTATAGACCTTTTCGGGAAAAACTGGCGGGGCTTGGCCTCGCCGCCTTCGCCTCGAGTCTTTCATGCGGCCTGATGAAAAAGACCTCTGGCCTAACACGCCGAACCTTGCGCTCGCAGGGTGATCCTATGATGCATAGGGAAGTCGATTCACTAGGAGGAAACCTATGGCGGTACGCAGCGCATCGGCTGTCTGGAACGGCGGCCTTCAAGACGGAAACGGGCGCATGCGCCTGGGAAGCGGAGCATTCGAAGGCGCTTACTCCTTCGCCTCCCGCTTTCAAGAAGGGACGGGCACCAACCCCGAGGAATTGATCGGGGCTGCTCACGCGGGATGCTTCTCGATGGCCTTGGCCCACGGCCTGGAACAAGCGGGGGCCGCGCCCAAACGCATCTCAACCACGGCCAAGGTTCATTTGGAGAAGGCCGGCGAAGGGTTCAAAATCACCAGGATAGAACTGGACACCGAGGGCGAGGTTCCGGGAATGGATGCCGCGGCGTTCGAGGGCATCGCCGAGGATGCCAAGCGCAACTGTCCGGTGTCTCAGCTTTTCGCGGGAGCTGAAATCAATCTCAAGGCCCGGCTTCTGTCCTGAAGGCTTCGAAAAGGATGTCCCCCGCCTATTACGGGGTTGAAGATGCAAATCCGTTCAAATGGATTTTAGCTTTAGATAAATAAAGCTTGAATTCGACAAGCGGCGACAGGATGTGAGGGGTAAGCCTCGTCTAAAAATAGCCAAGCCTTCATTTTCCCCTCTCAAGGACATTCTTGACTTTTGAGAGTGAAAGGTCGAAGTTTCTCTAAGGACGAGAACGGCTGACTGCGAACCGCAGTCGGCCGTTTATGGACGGCCCTCTCGTTCCCATTATGGCGCACCATTGAGCGCCTTGAACTTACCGCGACTTTAAGGAGTGAAGCCATGGAGTTCAAATTTCCCCAAACGCTAATTTTTTCCGCGCTGTGCAGCCTGGCCCTGGCGGGCGGTGCCGCCGCCCAGTCGCAGGGCGAGGCGCCTGTCGCCGGCAAAGCCACGCTTGGCGTGGCGGTCACCGAGACCGATCTTGTTGCTAAAGGCTGGCGGGCCTCGAAGCTGATCCATGCCGGCGTCTACAATGACAAGAACGAGAAAGTTGGCAAGATCGACGATTTCATCGTTAGCCCAGACGGCAAGTTATCGGTCGCCATCGTGGACGTCGGTGGGTTCCTGGGATTAGGGGAGCACCGCGTCGCCATTCCCGTGCAGCAATTCAGCACGATCGCGCCCAAGGTCACGCTGCCGGGAGCAACCAAGCAGGCGCTGAAGGACTTGCCCGAATTCAAGTACGCCCGATAGCTATCACCAGCGGGGAAACGGCGCTCCGCCGCGGATGACGCTGGACTGCCGGCATCCGCAGTTATCTCGGAGAATTTGGAAACCGGCAGTCCGAGTGAGGGAAGATCATGAAGGAATTACTGGAGCAATCATGGTGGATGCTCGCCATCCGCGGGGCCATTGCCATCCTCTTCGGCATTCTCGCCCTGATCTGGCCCGGCCTCACGCTGTTGTGGCTGGTGATCCTGTTCGCCGCCTATGCCTTTGTCAGCGGCGGGGCGGCGGTCTACGGCGCCTGGAAGCACCGCGCCCGCGACGACAACTGGTGGCTGATTCTGCTGTTGGGCCTGGTCAGCCTCGGCGCCGGGGTGATCGCCGTCTTCCATCCAGGTCTGACGGCCTTGGTGCTCGTGCTGCTCATGGGCGCCAATGCGTTGGCGACGGGCGTGCTCGACATTGCCATCGCCATCCGGCTGCGGAAGGTCATCGAAGGCGAGTGGCTGCTGATCCTGGCCGGGCTTCTCTCCGTCGCCTTCGGCGTCCTGGTGTTTCTCTTCCCCGGCGCGGGAGCTTTGGCCTTGGTTTGGCTGATCAGCCTCTACGCCATGGCTACGGGGATTCTCTTGCTCGTGCTGGCTTTCCGGGCCCGCGCATGGATCAGGGCCAGCACCGGAGGCTTGACGCACGCTTAGAACTCAGGCCCGGTACGCGGCTTCTCTCGCGAAAGCCGCATGGCTGAAAAGTCATTGCCTCAAAACGCTAGGGTAGGCTCAGGATCGGCGGGCGATCGGATAGCTATTGCCATTAGGAGCTTAAAGGGTACCCAGTGATGTCTGGTTTGCCTGGGGTGAATAATGTTATATAGTAACTTTTTCCATTGGCTCCACGTGATCTCATGACCTTCAGACCATCGGCCGGCCAAACGCAAAAAGCACCACCCGCCCACGATCACGCCGGCTGTATCACTCAGGCGATTCACGCGGCGGAGCGGTTGTGCTGCACCCGTGGCGCCCGATTCACCCCGATTCGCCGCAAAGTGCTGGAGCTCATCTGGGAAAGCCATCGGGCCGTCAAAGCCTACGATTTGCTCGATCGAATCAAGCCCTCCGAACCTACCGCCAAGCCCGCGACGGTTTATCGGGCCCTGGATTTTCTGATCGAGCAAGGCTTGATTCATCGCGTGGAAAGCCTTAACGCGTTCATCGGCTGCAACTGCTCGGAACGCGAGCATGAATTGCTACTCCTGATTTGCGGGCGTTGCGGAGAGGTCGAGGAGCGGCCGGCGCTCGAGGTGATGAGCGCGCTGGCGAGCGAGATCAAGGACGCCGGGTTCGCACCTCTTCGGAAAGCCGTCGAAGTCCATGGCTTGTGCGCCCATTGCGCTCGTCTGGAAGCGAATGACTAG
>CADDYU010000041.1 GCA_902810705.1 Methylococcaceae bacterium | reverse complement strand
CTAGAAAGCCGCTGACCTGAAACCGCGATTCGTTCCTCGAAATCAACGATGAACGCCATTTTTCCACACCGACCCGCAATATTTTGCATGGCGCTGCCTTGGCTCCGATGACGAAAAAATCGGCGCCCTAGCCCAAGATGTTCCACGTGGAACCCACTTAGGCGTTGGCTAGACAAAGGGGTTTGGGGAGCTTGCGGAATCCATGGCCTACCTGAGAATCAGTCGGAGCAATGTCTGAAACTCTTGTTCAACTGATCGCGGCCGTTGCCGCAGCGCTTTAAGGCTCATCCGCTAAAAGGAGCAACGGCTATCTACTCCGCTATACGCTGCGCCAGGCTTGGCTTCCTCAGCTAGCGGCGCAAGCGCTGCTCATAGCACCGCAGCCGGGATGTTTCACGTGGAACATAGATGGCTATGCGTTTCTTGCTCGCTTGGAGAACAGCGCCAGTAGTTCAACTCATGGGTGCGAAACGAATTACTCGTCCTCGTCTTCATCGTTTTCGAGTTCGAGATCATCGTCTTCGTCTTCTTCCGGATCGTATGCGTTCATATAGCCTGGAGAGGCTCCTGGCGTGCCCAGCGACGGAGCGCCGGGGTGGGAAGCGGAACTAGACCCGTAAGGCGGGGAGTTGCCCGTTTTTTGCGGGGATCCGACGCTGTAAGAAGGCCACGACGGCGTTATTCCAAACGGCCGTTGAGGATTTACGGCTTGATCGGCACCTACAGAGGAGGCGCCTGCTAGCAGCATCGATGAAGTGGAGAACAGCAAGATCGAAATTTTCATGACAGCTCCTTGTAATGGTCGTACCGCGCCTCTCAAGGCGCTCATTCCCGAATTCATCCTCCAGAAAAGGATTTTTGGTCGGGGTAATAATTATAAGCAAGTCTAACAACTTACCTTTTCCGCTGGGCATCATTCTTTGGGATGAAAACCTTCGCTCACAAGAACAGCGAACACCGGCTTGTAAGCCGCCGTCGCTCCGGGACGATGGGTTAGGACCAGAACTTTCCCAAGATAAAAACAGCGGCCCCCGGGAATAGCAAAGCTGGCCCCCACCAAGCTCCAATTACCGTCGCGATAACGGCGCTCGCTAACAGCACTGTCCCGATGGCCAAAACTTTACCGCCCGTGCGCTGAATGGGCGCCTGCGTCGGCCGCGAGTGGGAGGCGGTAAGCGGCCCGCCGCAATGAGGACACGCGGCGACCTCATCGGAAATTTGCGCAGCGCAACCTGGACAGGTGGTGTTAGGCATGACTTCCTCCTCGTGGGCGATTATTAAGCGAGCGTGAGTCCGCTTTTTAACGTAGCTAGGGTGAAGAAACTAGTCGCGCGGGCACTAGCTCCTGATTCGTAGATACCCTCTTTCTTCCCGCTAGGCAAGTCCGACGATTCACGGTGGCAAGTTGTGGAACTCCCTCAGTGGATCTTCGGCCCAAGATGAATAAGTTAAGGTATGAGGGAGGCGGCCATGAGCGAGATCATCAAGATTTTGGGCATACCCGGAAGCCTTAGAAAGGCGTCCTTCAACCGCGCCGCCTTGCGCGCCGCCGAACAGCTCGCGCCGTCCGGCGTGGCGCTGGAAACCTTCGATCTTGAGGGTATTCCGCCTTTTAACCAGGATCACGAGAAGGCACCGCCGGAGCGCGTCAAAGAATTCAAGACGCGGATTCGGGCCGCCGACGCCATCTTGTTTGCCACACCGGAATACAACTATTCCGTCTCGGGCGTGCTCAAGAACGCCATCGATTGGGCATCGCGGCCCTACGGCGACAGCGCCTGGCAAGGCAAGCCGGCCGCCATGATGGGGGCTTCCGTCGGGACCTTGGGCACGGCCCGGGCTCAATATCACCTTCGTCAGATCCTGGTGACTCTCGACATGCCCACGGTCAATCAGCCCGAGGTCTTGATCGCCCAAGCCTCGGAGCGCTTCGACGAGCATGGCGAACTCACGGACGAGGGATCAAAACAGCGGATCGTCAAGCTACTGCAGGTTCTCGCCGATTTGGTTCGGCACCTCAAGTCCTGCTCGTAAACGAGCTCCACGATTCAATTATTTCCGGGGAGGCGCCGACGGGGTTTCGTTTCCTCCCGCGAATAACCTGTAAGCCGGATTATGGGTTTCCTCGCGATAGGCGAAGCCGACATCCTCTAGAAACTGGCGGAAAAGCTTCCGTTCAGCCCGAGGCACCTGAATGCCCATCAGCACCCGGCCGAAGGCGGCGCCGTGATTTCGGTAGTGAAACAGGCTAATGTTCCACCGGCCGCTCATCGCTGAGAGAAACTTCAGTAAGGCGCCTGGGCGTTCGGGAAACTCGAAGCTATAGACCACCTCGTCCAACAGCCTGGGAGCGTGTCCGCCCACCATGTAGCGGATGTGCTCGACCGCCAGTTCATTACCTGCCATGTTGGTGACCTCGTAGCCTTGCTCGCGTAATTCCCTCAGCAACGTTTCGCTATCCCGGCCGCCGTTGGAAATTTGCACCCCCACGAAAATGTGCGCGACGCGCTCGTCGAAATAGCGGTAGTTGAACTCCGTGATGCCGCGCCGGCCCAGCGCCTTGCAGAACTCGAGGAAGCTGCCGGTCCGCTCGGAAATGGTGACCGCCATCAATAACTCCCGTTGTTCGCCCACCTGGGCGCGCTCCGCGACATGCCGCAGGCGATCGAAGTTGATGTTGGCGCCGCTTTCGATGGCGACGAGACATTGCCCGCGGATACCGCTAAGCTCCGCATACTTTTTGGCGCCCGCCACGCCCAGGGCACCCGCCGGCTCCGCCACCGAGCGGGTGTCGTCGAAGATGTCCTTGATGGCGGCGCAAATCTCGTCGGTATTGACGGTAATGACCTCGTCCACGTACTGGTGCGCGATGCGGAAGGATTCCTTGCCGATCTGCTTCACCGCGACGCCATCGGCGAACAGCCCCACTTGTTTCAGGACCACCCGACGGCTGGCCTTGAGCGCCCGGTTCAGGCAATCCGCATCGTCCGGCTCGACGCCGATAATCTTGATGTCCGGCCGGACAAACTTGACATAGGCCGCGATTCCGGCGATCAACCCGCCGCCGCCTACGGGGACGAAAATGGCGTGGAGGTCGCCTTGGTGCTGGCGGAGAATCTCCATGCCGATGGTGCCTTGGCCGGCGATGACCTCCGGATCGTCGTAAGGATGAACGAAGGTCAGCCGCCGCTCCTCGGCCAGGATCAGGGCCTGCTCGTAAGCCTCGTCATAGGAATCGCCATGCAGCACGGTCTCGCCGCCGAGATCCCGCACCGCGTCGATCTTGATGGCCGGAGTCGTGCAGGGCATGACGATGAGCGCCCGGACGCCGAGTTTCCGCGCCGACAAAGCCACTCCCTGGGCGTGATTTCCGGCGGAGGCGGCGATGACGCCCGATCGTTTCGCGGCCTCGCTCAAGCCGGCAATCTTGTTGTAGGCTCCGCGCAGCTTAAAGGAAAATATGGGCTGTAGGTCCTCTCGCTTGATGTGGACCGAATTGTCGAGCCGGCGGCTGAAGGCTTGGGCAAAGTCCAGAGGAGTTTCAATCGCGACGTCGTAAACCCGTGCGCGCAGAATGCGCTCGATATATTTGGTGAGCATTGAAATCAGTGAGCGTTGGGAGAGTTTCGGAAGGCTTGCCGGCCCGCGGCACGTGGCGGTATCGACAATAGCCGGGTATTATCCCGCAAGAATCTCATACATGATGGAACAACGAACATGACACAAGACGAACTCAAGAAAAAAGTCGCCGAGGCCGCCCTGGAATACGTAAAGGGCGTATCGGTGCTGGGCATCGGTACCGGTTCCACGACCAGTTTCTTCATCGACTGCCTGGCCGGTCTCAAGAGGGACATCGAGGGAGCCGTCTCCAGCTCGGTCGCCAGCACCGAGCGGCTGAAAAAGCTGGGCATTCCGGTGCTGGAGCTGAACGACGTGGGCACCTTGGACGTTTACGTGGACGGGGCCGACGAGATCAACCCGCACAAACAGCTCATCAAGGGCGGCGGCACAGCCTTGACTCGTGAGAAGATCATCGCCTCGGCCAGCCGAAAATTCATCTGCATCGCCGACGAGAGCAAGGTCGTGGACGTGCTGGGCAAGTTTCCCCTGCCCGTGGAAGTCATTCCCATGGCCCGCAGCTATGTCGCCCGCGAGCTGGTGAAATTGGGCGGCCAGCCGATCTGGCGTCAGGGCGTCATCACCGACAACGGCAACCAGATCCTGGACGTGCACAATCTTTCGATTCTCAATCCGGTGGAGTTGGAGAGGCAAATCAATAATATCCCGGGCGTGGTGACCAACGGCATCTTCGCCCTGCGCCCCGCCGACGTGGTGCTATTGGGATCGGCGCAGGGAATTCGGCGCATCGATTAACCGCGAGAGAAACGCAGGCGGCATCATCTGGACTTAAATCATGCCGCCTTCGCGGGCGCTCTCACATATGCCTAAAGGCGAATCCAGACTTACCGGCGGCCACCCTGAGAAAACAAGTTCCAATCAGTCATAGCCGCACACCGATATGGCAAAACGAGCTTTTCTTTTTGGCCTGATCGCCTTGCGGAATTGCGCCAATGGGCGGTAGTTTTTTGGCTCTCGTCGCGCCGCGCCGTCTCCATACCAAGCGCTCGATGCCTTAAAGCGGCCTTCGATTTCAGACCTTGATCCTCACGATCCATGCCGTGGCTCTATCTTACAATCGCCATTGTCTCCGAAGTGGCCGCCACCTCGGCGCTCAAGGCGGCCCTGGGCTTCCAGCGCCTCATCCCATCGATTCTGGTGGTCGTAGGCTATGGATTGGCGTTCTATTTCCTTTCGCTTACTCTCCGAACTATTCCATTGGGCATCGCATACGCCATCTGGTCCGGCGTGGGAGTCGCCCTGGTGGCCATCGTCGGCTGGGTGGTGTACCACCAGGCTTTGGAGACCGGCGAGCTCATCGGCATCGCATTGATTGTGCTGGGCGTTCTCGTGCTCAATCTGTCTTCAAGGATGGCTAGAGATATCGAGTTCTAGCCGGGAGAACGACGAGCATCACGGAGATCACGGAGCTCATGGGTCACGCGGTTCTCCGCCACAACAATGGCCGAAAATCCGCCAGCGTCGCCACCAGAAGGTAAATTCCGAGCAAGGCGGAGCCGGTCGTCCACGTATTCCAGCCGCAGAACTCTACGAATTCCCGATCCATTCCGTACAGCAACAGTCCAAACAGCAAATAAGTTCCGATCTTGAGCAGGGGATAAGGAATAGGGTAATAACGTTGGCCGAGCAGATAGGAGGCGGCCGTCATGCTGGCGTAACAGGCCAAGGTCGCCCAGGCCGAGCTCCGGTAGCCTAGGATCGGAATCCACCAGAGGTTCAGGGCGACCGTGAGCGCGGAACCGAACAGTGAGACCCAAGCGCCCATTAGAGTCCGGTCGGTGAGTTTGTACCAGATGGAGAGATTCACGTAGATACCTAGGAACAAGTTGGCGAGCAGCAGTATCGGCACGACGTCCAGCCCTTCACGGTATTCCGGGCCGATGAACAATTGGAAAGCGTCGAGATAAAGCGTTACCAGCAGGAAGATGAACACGCAGAAAATCACGAAATACTGCATGATCTGCGCGTATACCCGCTTGGCGTCGGCTCGGCCCGCGTAAGCGAAGAAAAAGGGTTCGGCCGCGTAGCGGAACGCTTGCACGAACAGGGTCATGAGAATCGACAGCTTATAGCAGGCGCCGTAAATGCCGAGCAGCCGAAGATTGGTGTTGAGGTCATAGGGCAGCAGGTATTTCAGGATGGCTCGGTCCAGCGTCTCGTTGATCACGCCGGAGAGGCCGATGACCACCATGGGTAGGGAATAAGTCAATATAGGCTTGATAACCCGGAACCCCTCCCTGAGCCGCAGGCTCCGAAGTTGGGGGAGCAGCAGCAAGGTCTTGAAGACGCTGGCGATCAAGTTCGCGAGAAAAATATAGCCCACGCCCATGGCTGGATCGTAGAGCGACGCCGCGAGCGAGCCCGGCCAAAGCCTTGCGGCCTTGGGCCAGATCAGCAGGAACAGGAGGTTCAAGGCGATGGCGGCGAGGATTTCCGCCATTTTGATACCGGCGAAACGAAGGGCCCGCTCCTCGGCTCGTAGCCGGGCGAATGGCAGGGCCGATACGGCATCTAGGGCCAGAATCAGGCCGAACCAGAGCAGGTATTCGGGATGATCCGGATAGCGCAGCAGGTTCGCGAGCGGGTTTCGGAAAATCACCACGGCCAGGATAAAAACCGTATTCGCCAGCAGCAGAAATCCTAAGGCCCCGGAATACGCCACCCCGGCGGGCATATCGTCCCGGCTCCTGAACCGGAAATATCCTGTCTCCAGTCCAAAGGCCAGCACCACCGCGAAGAATCCGGCATAGGCGTAGAATTCCGACACCACGCCGTAATCTTCCGCAGGGAAGGTATAGGTGTAGAGGGGTACCAAAAGATAATTGAGGAATCGGCCGACGATACTGCTGAGTCCGTAGACGGCGGTTTGCTGGGCAAGCTTCTTGAGGGAGTTCAACAAGGCTGAAGTGGCGCTAGGATTTCAGGGAGGCCCATTGTAAGGGCAAGGATGAATAAGGCCAAAAGCCTCGAGAGATCGCGGCGGCGGGACATTCCCAAAGAGGTCTCCTTTTGCAAAGTCCGGCCTGGAAAGCCATACTGTGCGCCCGAATAGACGCCAACGGCAAAACCAACTTTTCGTGGCTCTAGCGAATAACGGATGTATGACCCGCCATGCACGACACCCTGCCCTTATTGCGGAACTCGGATTTTCCTCGCCTCGCCCGCAAAGCTCTGGAAACCGTACAGGCCAATCTGGGTTATCGCTGCAACCAGGCATGTCTTCATTGCCACGTCAACGCCAGCCCCAAGCGTACCGAGGCTATGGATGGCGAGACGGTGGGGCTGGTCCTCAAATTGCTGGCCCGGTCGGGAGCCAACACCTTGGACCTCACGGGCGGCGCGCCGGAGCTGAACCCCCACTTCCGGGACATGGTGCGCGCCGCGC
This sequence comes from Methylococcaceae bacterium, assembly GCA_902810705.1. Taxonomy (GTDB): domain Bacteria; phylum Pseudomonadota; class Gammaproteobacteria; order Methylococcales; family Methylococcaceae; genus CADDYU01. The sequence goes on along the minus strand of CADDYU010000041.1, from coordinate 24,821 downwards.
GCTCCCTCGGGGCAAGGGTGATCGACCGCTGCAACTTGACGGTGCTGGAAGAGCCGGGTTCTGAGGGCTTGGCCGACTTTCTGGCGGACCAGGGTGTCGAGATCGTGGCTTCCCTGCCCTGTTATCTCGAAGACAACGTGGACCGGCAGCGCGGCGCGGGCGTCTTCGCGATCAGCCTCAGAGTCTTGCGAAGGCTGAACGAGCTCGGCTATGGCCGGCCCGATTCCGGTCTGGTCCTGAATCTGGTTTACAATCCTCAAGGGCCGGTGTTGCCACCGCCGCAAGACGCCCTGGAAGTGGCGTACCGACGGCAACTTAAAGATCGTTTTGGGCTGGTCTTCAACCGGCTCTACGCATTGGCAAACATGCCGATTCAGCGGTTCGGCAGCACCCTGGTGACGGCGGACCGGTTCGAAGCCTACCTAAGCCTTTTACGCGGCGCCCACAATCCGGGCAATCTGGACGGGGTCATGTGCCGTAGCCTCGTCAGCGTTGATTGGCAGGGCTACGTGTACGACTGCGACTTCAACCAGATGCTGGGCCTGCCGCTTGGGGCCACGGAACAGCCGCGGGTCCATCTCCGCGAACTCATGGAATGGGCCTGGAAAGGCCGCGCGATCAACGTGGCGGACCACTGCTACGGCTGCACCGCCGGGGCGGGCAGCAGCTGCGGAGGCGCGCTGAACCCGTGAGTCGCGTCTTGCGCCGCCGGCGTTTTCGCGGTTCGACCGAGACCTTAAAGATGCTCGAGTTCATCAACGTCACCAAACGGTATTCGGAAAGCGGCGACGCGCTATCCGACGTCAGTTTCACTCTCAGGCAAGGTGAAATGGCCTTCGTGACCGGCCATTCCGGGGCGGGCAAGAGCACGCTGCTCAAGCTCGTCCCGGTCATCGAAAGGCCCAGTCGCGGCAAGATCGTCTTCGACGGCCAACCCATTCATCGCCTTTCGGAACGGGAGATTCCCTTTTTGCGCCGAAAGCTGGGCCTCATCTTCCAGGACTACCGTCTACTACACGACCGCTCGGTGTTCGACAACGTGGCCCTGCCCCTCGCCATCGCCGGTTACAGCCCTTCCGAGATCGGCCGCCGGGTGCGCGCCGCGCTCGATAAGGTAGGCCTTTTGCGCAAGGAAAAACGCTGTCCGCAGGCGCTCTCCGGCGGAGAGCAGCAGCGGGTCGGCATCGCCCGCGCCATCGTCCACAAGCCTACGATGATTCTGGCGGACGAGCCCACCGGCAACCTGGACCCGGAGCTTTCGGCGGAAATCATGAATCTGTTTCGGGAATTCAACGCCGTGGGCGTGACCGTGCTGATCGCGAGCCATGATCTTGGCCTGATCTCCCGCCTCGGCGGTCGAACTCTTCGGCTGCGGCAGGGCAAGCTGGTGGAGGGCGCCTGAGCCATGCTGGGAGACCGACTCAATCTCAAGAGCCGCGGCGAGAGTGCCGCCAAAGCCCGGCCGACCCGATCCGCACCGAGGCCGTTCAATCGGCTGGAAACCTATTTCGCCTGGCAGGCCGAGACCTTCAAGGACAGCTTCCGCCGACTCCGGCAAACACCCCTGACCAGCACGCTCACGGTGTTGGTGATCGCGATTGCCTTCACTCTGCCCATGAGTTTTCATGCCCTGGTCAAGAATGCGCGGCAGGCGAGCGCGGGGCTGGAGGCGACCAGCCAAATCTCGCTGTTCCTGAAGCCGGACCTGTCCGACGAGACCGGACGCAAAGTGGCGGAGCGCCTGAAAAAACATCCACGGATTGCCGAGGCCGGGCTGATCACCAAGGAGGCTGGCCTCAGGGAACTCCAAACCCATAGCGGTTTCGGCGATGCCCTCGCCGCGCTGGACTTCAATCCCCTGCCGGCGGTAGTCAGCATCAAGCCCAAGGATTCACTGGCCAGTCCCACGGCCATGGAGGAACTGCTGGCGGAATTGAGGAAGCTGCCTGAGGCGGATTTCGCCCAATTCGATACCGAATGGCTGATGAAGCTCCGCGCCATGCTGACCATTGCCGACCGCGGCGTCGCGGTATTCAGCGTTTTGCTCGGCTTCGGCGTAGTGTTCATCGTCGGCAACACCATTCGACTGGAGCTTCAAAACCGTCGGGAAGAAATTGCCGTAGCCAAGCTGCTCGGCGCCACCCACTGGTTCATCCGTCGCCCTTTTCTCTACGCCGGCTTCTGGTATGCCTTTCTCGGCGCTTGCCTGGCCTGGCTCTTCGCGAACCTGCTTCTCCTGCTGCTACGGGGACCCGCCACCCAGCTCGCCGAGCTTTATGGCAGTCCCTATCGGCTCTCGTTCCTGAGTCTTGAGGAAACCGAACTCCTTTTGGGAGGCTCGGTCGTATTAGGCATAGCCGGAGCATGGGCGGTAGTTTTATATCACTTGAGAAGGCTCGATCCGGAATAGGTAAGGGAGCGGTATTAGCACTCGTAATATTAGAGTGCTAATATAAATGCAACATCGATCACAGGGGATACGTATGAGTAACGCACTCAGCCTACCGCTTAATCCTTCGCTAGGTTCTATCGAGGACTATATTGCGGCGGTCAACCGCATGCCCAGACTCGATGCCGATCAGGAACGCACGTTGGCGGTCCGCTTCCGCGACGAAAACGATCTGGAAGCCGCGCGCCTTTTGGTGCTTGCGAACCTGCGTTTCGTCGTGCATGTCGCCAAGGGTTATATGGGATATGGGCTGCCGCTCCCGGATTTGATCCAAGAGGGCACCATCGGGCTCATGAAAGCGGTCAAGCGCTATGATCCGGATGTGGGTGTTAGGTTGGTCTCGTTCGCGGTCCACTGGATTCGCGCCGAAATCCACGAGTTCATCATCCAGAACTGGCGCATTGTTAAGGTCGCCACCACTAAGGCTCAGCGTAAGTTGTTCTTTAATCTGCGCAAGTTCAAAAACCGCCTCGGCTGGTTCAGCCACGACGAAGCCCACGCGGTGGCCGATGAACTGGGGGTGGACGTGGCGACGGTGTACGAGATGGAGAGCCGGCTGAACAATCAGGACATGGCGTTTGATCAGAGCGTCGACCCGGACGGCGATGAGAAGGATATCTCCGCACCGGTTCACTACTTGCGGCAGGAGAACGCCGACCCCGCTGATCTCGTGGAGGACAGCGAGTGGGGCCAGCACAAGCAGCAGCGGCTCCTGGCCGCCATCGAGCGGCTCGACGACCGCAGCCGCGATATCGTGACCAGCCGATGGCTAAGCGAGGAAAAGCTTACCTTGCAGGATTTGGCGGCCCGCTACAATGTTTCCGCCGAACGCATCCGTCAGTTGGAAAACACCGCTTTGAAGCGGCTCAAGCTATCCCTGGCCGAATAAATCCGACGCCTGCCTTGTTCGAAAAATTCGAGGCGGCTTTTGCCGCCTCGAATTTTTCCTCACCGACCGCGCTCAATAATCCTTCTTCAGATGCAGCAGCGTGAACATGCCAAGCGGCGGCAGGGTATAGCGCCTGACTTCCCGCAACGCGGTGTTGCCGAGGATTTCCTCCACCGGCATGTCGGGGCGCCAGCCGAGCTTGTTGGAAAGCGGCGCCAGCATCGCTTCGAAATTGCGCCGGAAGCCCTTCTCGGCCGTGAAATGGTTGACGATCACCACGTCGCCGCCGGGCTTGCAGACCCGCTCGATCTCCTGGATCACCCGCTGAGGTTCCGGCACGACGGACATCACGTAAGCGGCAACCACCGCGTCGAAACTGCCATCGTCATAGTCCATCTCCTGCGCATCCATAATGCTCAGGTTGGAAACATGGGTAAGCTTCCGCTTGTTCACCCGCTTTTGCGCTCTGGCAAGCATGTCGGGAGAGATGTCGATGCCGTGGATTTCATGCTCTCGACGGTAATACGAAAGGCTGATGCCGGTGCCAACTCCCACTTCCAAGACCTTGCCAGGCCGTTTATTGGTGACTCCGGCCGCCATCGAGCGGCCCCTAAAGCTGAGCAACCAGCCGAAAGTCTGATCGTAAACAGGAGCATAGCGCGCGTAGGATTTCAGTATGTATTCCAGTTGCATGTACTGTCCTCTGCCCTCGTCCTCATGACAAGGTGCTTGTTTATTTTTGATGCTAGACCGTTCCCGCTCGTGCGCTGGGCAATCGCGGCGCTAAGGATAGCAAGGTCCATGCCCCGCCGTCCAAAATCCATCTTCCTGAAGTTTTGACTGGCGCTGCGCTGGATGAATTCGTTTAAGATGTTGCACTCGGTTCACCCTTGGTGGCCGGCATCGAGAAATCCCCGGCCCGGAGAGACCGAATAAGTCCATTAACCTCCGATTTTCAGGCTTGCCGGATCATGAGCAAATCATTCGAAATCAATTTGAAAATCGCTCCGGATGAACTTATCGCCCATGCACGGGAGGCGGCTCACAACCACGGCATCCGGTTCGTCGGTGATGAACGGGCGGGCCGTTTTGTTGGCCATGGCATCGAGGGGAACTATCGAATCAACGGTGAAACTTTATTGGTATCGATCGTGAAGAAACCGTTTATCCTGCCCTGGGGTTTGATCGAATCGAAATTACGCAGCTTTTTCGCTTAGCCCCACATGCCAACTGCGCGAACCGCTTTCCATGGCCTTTATCCACACCCGCCCACGGCCCCGCAGGCCGTGCAGAAATCGCAGCCGTCCTTGAGGATTACCGCGTAGTTGCCGCATTCGCGGCAACGCTTGCCGGGTTGAACTTCCATGGCGCCTGCCGAACGGGCGTGGATGGGAATGACGTTCTCGGCGTCGTAGGCGACGATGCCCATGTCCTCCATGGGATAGCCGTCCTCGTCCAGAATGCCGAGCAGGGCGTAACGGTGGATCATCAGCCGCACCAGATAGGCCACGGTGGAGGGATGATTGGCCTTGCGCTCTCCGCCGGGCACCCAGGCCAGGAAGTCGCCGCGCGGTTCCGGGAAATCCACCAACTGGCGGAGCTTCGCGCCGATCCAGGCGGGATCGATGACCCGCATGTCGTAGGACAGGGACTTGCAGAGCCCGTCCAGCACTTTGGGGTACTCTCCCGACAGCCACACGGAGTAGGGCCGCCGCTGGCCGTTGGGCAGCACCAGTTCCTTGAGGCCCATGACGAAATCATCGCCGGTCGCGGGATTGAGGATGTCCACGGTCCAGGACAAGGTGCCGTCGGGGCCGGTCTTGGGCTCCTTGGGCGACATGAGCGCGTCGAGCACCGGCGTCTCGCCGATCCGATCGAAGCATCCCAGCTCGGAGCAGCGCAGGTAAACCAGCCTCGCGAACCCGGCCACCAGGCTCGGCACCCGGAAGGGCGCCCCGTCCGGCGGCAAGGGCAGGTCGAAGCCGTCGTCGCCGGACGCCTTCATCAGGCTTTGCAGCTTGGCCTTGAGCCAGCCCCGGTCGTTGGAGCGCATGTCCATGGACAGGGACTTGGCGATGGCGCCGAGGCCCCGCGGCTGCTCGGCGCCGTTGATCCAGACCTCGAAAGGGGTACTCTCCCCGTTGGTCAAATGCCCGATAAAAACGGCGAAGGAGCCCCGCGGATGATCGACCATGTAGCACCAGGCGGGATTCCCCGCCGGCGGGCGGGGCCGTCGCCGCCAGCGGAGCGAGGCCAGGGTGGGCTCCGGCACCCGTTCCAGGCGCAGGCGGCGGTTGGGGTCGGATTCGTCGAAGTCCGGCTCGCTGGCCGCGGCCTGAGCCTCGGAAGCTTCCAATACCGCCCCGGTGACGAGATTGGGGCGGTAGGTGGCGAGGCCCTTGAGACCGTGGCGCCAGGCTTCCAGGTAAAGGCCCTTGAAGGCTTCGAAAGAATAATCGGCCGGCACGTTCACGGTCTTGGAGATGCTGGTGTCGATGAAGGGCTGCACCGCCGCCAGCATGCGCATGTGATCCAGAGCGGAAATGTCCAGGGCGGTGACCCAGTGGGCCGGCAGCTTGCCGACGTCGCCGCCCTCGATCCGGTAGCGCCGATAGGCGTGGTCCTCGACCGTGTAATCCTGAAAGCCGCCGTCGGCGGTGCGCTTTCGCCGAGTATAGGTCCAGGCATAGGGCGGTTCGATGCCGTTGGAGGCGTTGTCGGCGAAGGCCAGGCTGATGGTGCCGGTGGGGGCGATCGCGAGGAGATGGCTGTTGCGGAGGCCATGGCCTCGAATCTCGGCGCGGAGGTCGTCCGGCAGGCGCTTGGCGAAACCGGAGTTCAGAAACTTGTCGGCCTCGAACAGGGGGAACGGGCCTTTTTCCACCGCCAGCGTCACCGAGCCTCGGTACGCGGCGTCGCGCAAGGTCTCGGCGATGCGCGCCGCCATGCTCCGGGTGGCCTCGCTGTCATAGCGCAGCCCCAGCATGACGAGGGCGTCGCCGAGCCCGGTGAAGCCGAGCCCGATGCGCCGCTTGCGGCTGGCCTCGACCCGCTGGGCCTCCAGCGGCCAGTAGCTCAGGTCCAGCACGTTATCCAGCATGCGCACGGCGGTCGCCGCGAGTTCCGTGAACCCCTGGACGTCGAAGCGGGCGTACTCGGTGAAAGGCTCTTCGACGAACCGGGTCAGGTCGATCGAGCCCAGGCAGCAGCAGCCATAATCCGGCAACCACTCCTCGGCGCAAGGATTGGTGGCCTCGAACGTCTCGCAGTAATAAAGATTGTTCTCGGCGTTGGCGCGGTCCACGAACAGGACCCCCGGCTCGGCGTGGTCGTAGGTGGAGGCCATGATCTGATCCCAGAGCTCCCGGGCCGGGAGGCTCCGGTACACCCACTGCCCATCCTCGCGCCAGCGCGCGCCGGCGGCGATCTGCGCCTCGCCGGGCTCGGCCTTGTGCACCAGGTCCCATAGAGCGTCCGCTTCCACGGCGCGGATGAAGGCGTCGGTGACCGCTATAGAAATATTGAAATTGGTCAGTTCGCCCGGCTTGTCCTTGGCGTGGATGAACTCCTCGAGGTCCGGATGATCGCAGCGGAGGACTCCCATCTGCGCGCCGCGCCGGCTGCCCGCCGATTCGACGGTCTCGCAGGAGCGGTCGAACACCCGCATGTAGGACACCGGCCCCGAGGCGCTGGAAGCCGTGCCGCGGACCTTGGCGCCCTTGGGCCGGATGCGGGAGAAATCGTAGCCGACTCCGCCGCCCCGGCGCATGGTTTCGGCGGCTTCGCGGAGGGCCACGTAGATGCCGGGCTTGCCGTCGGCGTCGGGCTCGGAAATCGAGTCCCCCACCGGCTGCACGAAGCAATTGAGCAGGGTGGCCTGGATGTCCGCGCCCGCCGCCGACATGATCCGCCCGGCGGGAATGAACCCGCGCCGCTGCGCTTCGAGAAAGCGGGGCTCCCAAACCTCCGGCTCCGCCTCGATCGTGGCCAGGGCTCTCGCGACCCGATGAAAAATCTCGTCCGCGGTGGTCTCGCCCTGCTTGGCGTATTTCTCCTTGAGAACATCCTGCGAAATCGCTTGAACCGTCATGGCATTCCCCCGCTAAGCCTCTGTTCCCGGCGATCAATCGCTAGCGCTGGGTAATCTCGGCGGCACAGCGCTAGGCGAATCAAACGGCTCGCGTAGGGCTTTAGGCCGCTTTTTTCACGCGCGGCAGGGCCATTGTGAACATCGCGCCGTGGCCGACGCCCTCGCTGTAGGCCGACAGTCGACCGCCATGCAGTTCGGCGAGCCGCTGCGCCAAGGTCAGGCCCAGGCCCAGCCCCCCCTGGCTGCGAGCGAGGCTTTCGTCGGCTTGCCGGAAGGGCTCGAAGACGTGGGGCAAGAGTTCCGGCGAAATGCCGACGCCATTGTCGCGAATCCGCACCACGGCCTGTTGGGGGGCGGCCTCGACCTGGATCTCGATATGGCCGCCCTCGGGCGTGTATTTCGCGGCGTTGTTGAGCAGATTGCCGATGATCTGCACCAGTCGCGCCTGATCGCCCTCGATCTTTACCGGCTCGGGGGCCGGAGTAACCGAGAGGGTATGCCGGCGCGAGCGGATCAGGGGATGGCTGCTTTCGAGCGCCTGCTCCACGATGGCGCCGAGGTCGACGATTTCCTTCTTCAGCCTGATCTTGCCCCGGGTGATGCGCGACACGTCCAACAGGTCGTCCACCAGCCGGGTGAGCTGAAGCACCTGGCGCTCAAGGACGCTCCGTACCCATTGCTGCTTGCTATCTTCGGATTCCAGCCGCCGCAATACCTCGATGGCGTTCCGGATCGGCGCCAGCGGATTTCTGAGCTCGTGCGCCAGCATCGCCAGGAATTCGTCCTTGCGGCGGTCGGCTTCCTGCAGGGTCTCCTCGGTTTCCTTGCGCCGGGTAATGTCGATGTTGATGCCAAGCATTCGCACGGGCTTGCCGTCCGCACCGTAGAATATCTGGCCGCGGTCCTCGATCCAGCGCATTGCGCCGTCCGGCCGCATGATCCGATATTCCATTTGGAAAAATTCCTGGTTATCGATCAGGCAGGAAAAAACCTCGGTTTTCACCCGCTCGCGGTCGTCCGGATGCACCACCGAGAGCCACCGCTCGCCGGTCGGATCCAGGCTGCCGGGCTCGAGGCCGAACAACTGGAACGCCTCGTCGGACCAGCTCAGTTCCCCGCTCGTCATGTCCCAGTCCCACACGCCCGCGGTGGCGGCCCGTTGCGCGAGGCGCAGGCGTTCCTCGCTTCTCAGGAGGGCCGCGTCGGCCTTCTTGCGTTCGGTGATATCGCGAAACGCCAGGATGCCGCCGCCGATCCGGCCCGCCGAATCCCGGATGGGGCCGGCGTTGCAGAGGATCGGAATGACGGCGCCGTCGGGGCGCTTGAAGAGCCATTCCTCGTTGGTGACGGTTTCGCCTTGGCGGATCGCCCGGACCAGGGGCAGTTCGTCGGCGCCGGCCGGGGTGACGCCATCGCCATGGTAAAAACCCCAATATTGGGCATGCGAGGCGACCGACAGACCCTCGAGGACGCCGGCCGGATGTCCCGCCAGCTGCTGGCCGTGCCGGCTGATCATTTGAATGCGAACCTCGGGAGCGGTCGCGATGGCAATTCCCTCGGGAATGTAGTCCATCAAGGCCTCGAGGATATGCTGCTTCTCCTCGGCCTCCCACAGTCGGCTTTCCAATTCCCTTCCCAGGGCCAGCACTTCCGTATGCTCGTGCTCCAGTTCTCGGAGCAGCTGTTCCCGGTGCAGTTCGGCCTCCTTGCGCTCGGTGATTTCCCGGACGTATCCAGCCACGCCGGAGACCTGGCCAAAGTCGCAGAACCAGGGCGCATAAGTCGCCTCGAAGTACCGGACTTGGCCCTGAATAGTCAGGACTAGCTCGGCGCTCTCGGGACGCTTCTTGGCCATGACCCGCTGCTTGACGGTGGTCAGTTGGCGGGCCTCGTAGGGAATGAATAGGTCGAAATCGGTCTTGCCGAGACAATCATCCTGAGTCATCGGCGGCGTGACTCTGGACACCCATAGATAACGCAAGTTCCGGTCTTGAATGAAGATGCAGTCGGGCGAGTGTTCCACGATGAAGCGCAGACGCCCCTCGCTTTCCCGCAACGCCCGCTCGGCAAGCTCTTGGGCCGTGACGTCTTCGATGAGGCCCAGGATGGATTCGACGCCGCCATCGGCGCCGCGCTCCGCCACCAGTCGGCAGCGATGGTATAACCCACGGTCGGTGAACTCGAACCGGCGTTCCTCGCCGCTCGCCAGGACCTCTCGGCACAAGGCCTCGAACCGATCGCAGTGATCGGGATCGAACCCCATCTCTCTCACGGTCTTGCCTGGAAGCTCTTCCGACTTGAATCCGGTATAGCTCTCCGCCGCAGGGCTCATGTACAAGTAACGCAGCTCGCGGTCGAGCCGAAACACCACGTCCGGCAAATGCTCGACCAGGCTCTTGAAGGTTCTTTGACTCTTGCGGAGCTCCTCCTCGATGCGCTTGCGGGGACCGATATCCTGAGCCAGGCCGATGACCCGCACCGGCTTTCCGGCGGCATCCGTCACTAGCCTGCCGTAGCAGGCCACCCATCGCTCCGTCCCGCCGTCCGGCTTAAGACGCAGCTCCACGGCCATGGGCCGGCGGCCTTGCCGCATGGCTTCGAACTCCGCCTCGACCCGCGCCCAGTCTTCCGGATTGAGCCACTGGCGGATGGCTTCGGGCGTCCACCGATTCTGAGCCGAAGCCAATCCGGGCAGATCCAAGAGATTGTCGCTCCACCCGCTGAGCCCGGTCCCAAAATCGAAGTTCCACACGGCAAATCCGCCGGCCTCCAGCGCGAGCCGCAGCTGTTCCTCGCTTTCCCGCAGCCGCCGCTCGGCCTCGTAGCGTTCCGTCACGTCGTGAAAGGTGGCCACTCCGGCGACGATCTGCCCGAATTCATTCCGGATCGGCGCCGAACTGACCTCGATTGCGCCGCACGTGCGGTCGCCGCGCCGAAAATATATTATCTCGCCTCGGGTCGTTTCACCGCCGTTCAGCGCGCGGGCCAAGGGCCATGCCGAGGGCTCATAGGGGCGACCGTCGCTATGGAAGCCCTGCTCAGGCCGATAATCGGCGATGCTCGCGGCTAGGTGGAACGGCCGGCCCCAGATCCGCTCCATCTGCGCGTTTCCGAGGAGCAGCCGGCCGGAGGCGTCGGCAATGATCACGCCCGACGGCATCTGGGCCAGCACGGCGCGGAGCAGCGCCTCGTTCTGCCGGATCGCCTCCTCGAGCGCGTCCTTCCGACGGCCCAGGTGAAATCCGGCGCCGGTCAGACCGAAGGCGATGAGGCCGGACAATGCCGCCGTCCCCAACATGGCGCCGAGGCCAAGCGTGGGCTGTAGATATTTGTTGAGACGGGATTTGTTTTCCCGCTGCACCTCGCTGATCTCGGCGCGGATCGCCTGAGCGGTTCCCCTTCTCGCATTCGCGAGGACGACAGCCTCGGCGGCCTCGAAGCCGTGCTCGCGGCGCGCCTCGATGGCCTCCCACAGTTCGGCGAGCCGCGCCGAGATCAGCGGCTCCAAGGCTTGAAAACGCTGTCGTTGAGCGGGATCGCCGGCGGTCCGCGTCCTCAGCCGCTCCATCAACTCGTGCAGCTGCGACCGGGCGGCGCGATAAGACTCGAGCTCCTCGGGTCGCCCGGTGATGAGATAGCCGCGCTCGCCGAGTTCGGCGTCCCTCACCGCCGAGAACACGTCCTCCAGCGAGGAGGATAGATCGGTGGCGTGCTCCATCGCTCGACGCATCTCGATCTGGCGCTGGTGGTGAAGATGAATGACCCAAAAGGTGAGAATGAGGACGGTGAAGAGCAAGCCGATGCTAAGTCGGCCTCCGATCAAGCGCAGCCACTCCATAGGCAGCTTGCCTCCGGCAAGGGAAATGGTTGCCATGCCACTGCCGCCGGAGCGCAAAGCCGACGCGCCTGGCGGCGATTTTTTTGGAGATTCGGACAAGTGAGCCATTCGTGGCAAACCGTTATTTAGAAGCTGGAATCGGCTCGGCCGAGACGAGAGGTGGTCGCGTGATTGTACCGTTTTTCCAAGCAAACGGCCGAACCCGCCCTGTCGCTCGGCCTAGCCAATCCGGCAAGGACGGGGTTCGGTAAAAGCGCCGTTTCGGAGAAAAGCGGACAGCGTAAGGGCATCCCGACTGCCAAAAAGCGGGCAAGCTTTTCGGCCGGGTGACAAGCCTTCAAATGACGAGATCATGGCCGGAGGCTTTTGGAGTGATTTTGGGTGCCCGCTGGCGGTTTTGAGCCCTCGCCTGTTCCGTGGCATAAATTTTAAATTCGACACGTAAACCTCGCTCAGGTTCCATGTCGGTGATGCGGCTTTCGGAGCGCCGAGACGCTACGCGCTGAACGTCAGCCGCCCTGCCGTGCCGGCTCTCGGCCGCAAGCCTGATTAGCCGGCACGGCCTGATCGATGTATTTGGGATAAGGAAGATCAAGGCCGTTCATGAGAGCGATGAAGTCCTCGCGGGTCCTGCCGCTAAGGCGGGCGTTCTTGGTCCGCTCCTGCCGGATCGTGGAGACGGTGTTTCCCGCGTAATCGTGGCCGGGATACACCAGGGTATCCGGCGGCAGGCTGAACAGCTTTTCATGGATGCTGTCGTAGAGGCGGCCCGCGTCGCCTTGCTGAAAATCGGTCCGTCCGCAGCCGCCGATGAGCAGCGCATCGCCCGTGAACACCCGATCGACCATCACGAAGCTCAGACAGCCGTTGGTGTGGCCGGGGATGTGCCGCGCCAGGAATTCGAGATCCCCCACTTGCAAAAGCACGCCGTCACTCACCAGAAGGTCGGCGCAGGGCGCCCCCGCCTCGCGGTGCACCACGCTCCGGCTGCCCAGCCGCTCGCGGAGCAGGTCCGAGCCCGTGATGTGGTCGGCGTGCACATGGGTCTCGAAGGTATAGATCAAACAAAGCTTCAAGTCCTCCAGCAGCGGGAGGTAACCTTCCGCCTCGCTAGCCACCGGATCGATCAGCACGGCGCGGCGGGTGCGCTCGCAGCCGAGCAGATAGGTATAGGTACAGGTTTCGGGCTCGAAGAGTTGGCGGAAGATCATGGCGGCTCTCGATGGTTGCCAGTCGGAAAGATTGGCTCGGTGCGGCTAATAAAGGCACGAACCCCATGAAAATTCAATACACGGCGGCTTTTCCTTTAGCTCCGGATTATGCTTTAATCGCCGCTGGATGAAACAGGGGTGCCTTGCAGATTCTGCAAAGCTGAGAGAGTCCCTCAAACCCGATCCAGATAATGCTGGCGTGGGAAGTTTCATGACCTGAATCGGCTCGATGCCGGGCCGAACTTCAGGACCGTCCCTCGCGGGGTTCCGGTTTCATCCTTAAGAAGATCATTCCGAGGAGCCGGGCATGCCCAAACCGCCATTCCGCAAAAATTCTCCCATTCCGTCCGATTTCCAAGCCGGCTCTCGGCGAAGCGCCGGCGAGGAGACCGTCTCGCCTCGTCCGCTCCGTCCCAGGCGCTTTTCGGCAAGCGCCCGGCGCCGCCATGTCGGTTGATTTCGCGGTCCTCGGCGCCGGTTTGATGGGCCGGCTCGTCGCCTTGGCCTTGGCCCGCGCCGGCCATTCGGTCGATCTTTACGACCGCGGCGGACCGGAGGGCGAGGCTTCCGCGGCCCACGTCGCGGCCGCGATGCTCGCGCCGCTGGCGGAATCGGTGATCTCCGAACCGCTCGTGGTCAGGCTCGGGCGCGTGAGCCTCGCGCGCTGGCCGGAATTGCTGAGGACGCTTCCGGAGCAGGTGTTTTTTCAGCAAAACGGCACGCTCATCCTCTGGCACCCCCAGGACCGCGACCAGGCCGCCCTGTTCTCGGCGAGGCTGCGCCGGCTCGACCCGGCCCTGGCGGGCCAAGGCGGATGGAGCGAGTTGCGCGGCAGGGAGATCGACAGGCTCGAGCCCGCGCTGAGCCAACGCTTTTCGAGGGGGCTTTACCTGCCCGGCGAGGGCCAGCTGGATAATCGGGGCGTGCTGATCGCCCTGCGGCACGCCCTTGAATCGACTGCCGCGCGCCTCCACTGGAACACGGACATGGCGCCGGAACGGGCCCGAGCGGACTGGATCATCGATTGCCGGGGGCTCGGCGCCAAGCCCGAATGGCGGGCACTCCGCGGGGTGCGCGGCGAGGTGGTGCGGGTGTGCTCGAAGGACGTTGAACTGACTCGGCCAATCCGGCTCCTGCATCCGCGCTATCCCATCTATATCGCGCCCAAGCCCGGCGGGGTCTACGTCATCGGCGCGACCGAGCTCGAGACCGAGGACCTGTCGCCGGCCAGCGTCCGCTCCGCCTTGGAACTCCTGTCCGCGCTCTACTCGGTGCATCCCGCGTTCGGCGAGGCGCGCATCCTGGAAATGAGCGCGCAATGCCGTCCGGCGCTGCCGGACAACCTGCCCGAAATCCGCTGGAACGGCCGGCGCCTCATTCAGGTCAACGGGCTATACCGGCACGGGTTTCTCATCGCCCCGGCGATGCTCGACGCCGCCTTGGCCCTGATCCGGCGCGTTCTCGGCCATGGCGCCGAGGCTTGGGAAAGCTGGCGCGAGGAGCAAGCCTGGCCGTCGCTCTACCGATTGGATGAAGCCGCCTGAGGTTCACCGCATGCAGATCATCATCAATCAAGAACCGTTCGAGCTGCCCGAAGACACCACCCTGGCGGAGGCGCTGCAAGCCTACGGCGCCAAGCCGCCCTTCGCGGCGGCGGTCAACTTCAATTTCGTCCACCGCCACCAATACGGCGAAACCCGGCTCCAGCCGGGCGACCGGGTGGAGGTCGTCCAGCCCGTGGCCGGCGGTTAACTTCCAGGAAAACATCTCCGTGACTCCCGACATCGACGCAAGCGATTCCCTCATTCTCTACGGCGCGCCCTTTTCCAGCCGGTTGCTGCTGGGCACGGCGCGCTATGCCTCGCCCAAGATTCTCGAGCGCTCCGTCAGGGCCGCAAGGCCCGCCATGCTGACGGTGTCCCTGCGCCGCCAGGCCGCCGTGCACAACGAAGTCGGCGGGCAGGCCTTTTGGGATCTCTTGACCGAGCTCGATATTCCCTTCCTGCCCAACACCGCCGGCTGCCACAGCGTGGACGAGGTCATCGCCACCGCCATGATGGCGCGGGAAGTGTTCGGCACCGAGTGGCTCAAGCTCGAGCTGATCGGCGACGACTACACACTGCAGCCCGACACCCTGGGCCTCGTGGGCGCGGCGGACCGGCTCCTTAGGGAAGGCTTCAAGGTCCTGCCGTACTGCACCGAGGACCTGGTGCTGTGCAGGCGCCTGGTTGACGTGGGCTGCGAGGCGATCATGCCCTGGGCCGCGCCTATCGGGACGGGCAAGGGCGCGGTCAACCCGTATGCCTTGAGACTGCTGCGCGAGCGCATCGAGGTGCCGATGCTGATCGACGCCGGGATTGGCCTGCCCTCCCATGCCTGCCAGGTGATGGAGTGGGGCTACGACGGGGTCTTGCTGAATACCGCGGTGGCCCAGGCGGGCGACCCCGTGGCCTTGGCCGAGGCTTTCGCGCGGGCGATTTCCGCCGGACGGCTGGCCTATCTCGGCGGCCCCATGGCGGAGCGGGATTCGGCGGAAGCCAGCACCCCGGTCATCGGCACGCCGTTCTGGCATCAGCCGTGAGCGCTCGCGAATAAACCTGTTCCTGGCTTGAGCGCCCGTGTTAGCGCAACGGCCGAGCCAGCCGTCTTCTGGCGCAAGGCTCAAACCACCAAAAAATATGTTTGAGGAATTGGCGCTTTATCTGGGGTTCGGCAGTCTCGCCGGAGTCTTGTCGGGGCTCTTCGGCATCGGCGGGGGCGTGGTCATCGTGCCTTTCCTCGCCTGGTTCTTCACCTTGCGGGGTTTTCCGGAAGATTCGATCATGATCATGGCGGTGGCGACCTCCCTCGCGACCATCATCGTCACCTCGATCTCGGCCGTGTATGCCCACCACCGCCGCGGCGCGGTGGATTGGCAGGCGGTGCTCCGGCTGGCGCCGGGCATCCTGCTGGGTTCGGTGCTGGGCTCGATCCTCGCCCATCACCTGCCGGTCCACTGGTTCAAGCTGATCTTCGCCGGGTTCCTGCTGTACGTGGCGGCGCGGCTCTTGTTCGAATCGAGACCCGACGAGCGCGGCGGCCGGCGGCCGGGCGGCTGGCTGTTTTCCGCGGCGGGAACGGCCATCGGCGCGGTGTCCGCCATCCTGGGCATAGGCGGCGGGACCTTGAGCGTGCCCTTTCTCATCAAATGCCGCTATGCGATCCGGAGCGCCGTCGCGATTTCCTCCGCCTGCGGCTTTCCCATCGCCGTCGCCGGGACCTCTACCTACATCGCCTTGGGCTGGCAGAAAATGGGCCTGCCGCCCTGGAGCCTCGGCTACGTGTATCTGCCGGCGTTTGCCGGCATCATCCTGACCAGCATTCCGTTCGCCCCGCTCGGCGCTCATCTTGCCCACCGCTGGCCGACTCTCCGGCTGAGGCGGATATTCGCGCTGGTGGTTGTCATCGTGGGGGGCAAATTGCTCTGGCAGGCGGCGCGGCTTTGAGGGGGAACTGCCGCCCAGCGGCAACGCCCTCGAAGACGGCAGGGATTTTTCCAGCTCTAGGAGGTATTGACCATGACCGCGAAACCGCGCATCGACATCGAATACTGCACGCAATGCCGCTGGCTGCTCCGCGCCGCCTGGCTGGCCCAAGAGCTTCTGACCACCTTCGAGGCGGAACTCGGCGGCGTGACGCTGGTTCCCGGCACGGGCGGCGTCTTCGAGGTGCGCCACGGCGACACCGTGCTCTGGTCCCGCAAAGCCGAGGGGCGCTTTCCCGAGGCGAAGGAATTGAAGCAGCGGGTGCGCGACGACATCGCGCCGGAGAAGAATCTGGGGCATTCGGACCGGCCGGAAAACCGCTGAGATCTTTGCAACTATCCAGTCAGCTCCATGGTTAGGCATGGCAATCCATGCCTAGCCTCCGAACTTGCTGAAACTACGCTGCCAGCGTACGTCGACGCTTGGTCATCGTGGAGTATCCAGGCTTGACCAAAGTCATCGCCCAGTGGATGAGCGATGAAGCTATCGATCCTTGCAAAATGCCCTGCTGGAAATCCGGAACGCGGCGATGTCATACCCGGCACCGGAGGTTTGCGCAAAATGCGGTGGAGCTGGCCCGGCGTGGCAAACGTAGCGGTATGTGGATTATCTATTACCGGTGGACCAGCGCGAACCGCATCTATCTGCTGCTCGCTTATCCCAGGAACGTACAAGACGATTTAATCCAAGCTCAGGCAAAGCTATTGGCCGAAGCGATCAAGCGTGAGGTGCACAATGGAGGGAAAACTGTTCAATAAACTGCTTGCCGGTATCAAGTGGATGGGTGCTCACCAGTGTGGCGAGATAGAAGCGGAGCGTGCCTTCGAACTTCCTGAACTGGATGTCAAGGCGATCCGGGGAGCCACCCAACTCTCTCAAACCGAATTCGCGCTGTTGATCGGGGTCAAGCTGAAGACCCTACAAAATTGGGAACAGAAGCGTGCTCGTCCTACCGGGCCAGCGCGAGCGCTCTTGAAGATAGTCGCGGTGAATCCGAAAGCGGCGATAGAAGCCTTGCACGATTGAGCGAAACGATATCCTGAGCATCGACATCCACCACCAAGTGGCCTGAATCGGAAAGGCAATGGGCGCGCACCCGGGCTAGGCAGCGCCTGAGCGATTCGAGCTTTTGTTCGATCAGCACTCTATCCATAAGCGTTTCCGTTCGGCCAGTATGCGCTCACGATAGGGCAGAAAATCCATGCTTTCCATGATGTGCCGATAGCGCAGACCGCCGTAGGCGGCTCGTCGTCGAGAATCCGGATTCCGCGCGCGACGATTTGTTTAAACAGCGGCTCTCCCGCGACGTTAAGGTCCACCAGGTCGACCGGCCGGCCAAAGGCAGGCTAGATCGTCTGTCAGCGCCAGCCGCTCCGGTGAGGACAGAGGTCTCGATGCGGACACCGCCAGGTCAAGATCGCTTTCCGCCGTGACCGTGCCGGCCGCCATCGAGCCGAACAGAATGGCCAGACGAACTTGGGGATGAGCGGCCAGGCTGACCCGAAGCTTTCCAAGGACGTCGGGATTCGGGCTTGGCGCAACAGTGGTCGTCACCTCGTGATCCTCGTTTACAAATCATTATCGTCACGCAGCAGGCCTTCTACAGCCGTATTCACTCTCCGGTACAGCCCCGGCAAATCGCTGTGGATCGTCTTCCAGACAATTTCCAGGTCCACTTTGAAATAGCCGTGGGTGAGGGCATTGCGCATCTGGTAGGCAAACGCCAAAGGTAACTCCGGATGAGCGGCGGCGAACTCGGGGTAGTGTATCTCGATGTTGCGACTGGCTTCACCGACGATCTCGAAGTTGCGGATTACGGCGTCCTGGACCATCTCGTTCTGCAGAAACGCGACCGCGCTCATATCCCTCGTGTAGCGGCCGATGCGCTCGATGGCCTCGAGGATGTGCGTCAAGTAATCGGCCAGGCGTTGCTTGTCGCGGCTCAAACTGGCACCGCCTCGGCAAGCACGGCCTCCCGGAACTTCTCCGGCAGGGCTTTGGGGGTCAGCACGTCCACCGGCACGCCAAGCAATTTCGCCAGCTCGTGCCGGATCGCGCCAATGTCGAAAAGGGTGGTTTCTGGTGTCGGATCGATCAAGATGTCCAGATCGCTGCCTTCGGTGTCATCGCCATGAATGACGGAGCCGAAGACGCGGGCATTGCAGGCGTGGTGGGATTCGACCACGCGCCGGATGTCCTCCCGGTGGGCTGCAAGAGCTACGGATGGTTTCATGGATTCTCTTCCACAACACAATCCGATCCATAATAGCGTGACGAAAGGGAATAGTAATTTACCTGTATCCCATCCTCACCTTCAGCTCACCGGCGTGTACACGAGTGTAAGCTTGCAGCATGGCATCATGCTTTAAGTTATGCAACCAAAGACAAGCGAGCGGCATGGGAAAGCCCATGAGTGTGAACTACACTTCCCGAAAATACCAAGCTTTCGCATTCGCGAGACAAAATGTCGATTGACCGCATGGATTCCAGACATTCCTGCAATGGCGTATTAGCTCATGACTCGCCGGCAAATTGCCGTAAACAAATCACTGAACCAGGGCAAAGCTTGGCAAGCGCCGTCATACTGTTGCCTCTTTTTGACAAGAAGGAGTTATGCGCAAGTTCTGTGAATATGTATGTTGATGGCAACCAGGATTTTCCGGCGGTCGCGGATGGCTCGTAGTTGGACAATACGGCCGGAGCAGACGTAAACCAATGCAAATTGGGCACAGAGCGCAAGGCATCACCTTGATCGAACTCACGGTCACGGTCGCGGTCTTGGGAATTCTGGCGGCATTCGCCATCCCGAGCTTTCGAAGTCTCATGAATACCAATCGTGTCGCCACCCTTACCAACGAACTTGTAGCGGCGCTCAACTTCGCTCGCTCCGAGGCCATCAAACGCGGCATCCCGGTAACGGTCTGTAAAACCGCCAATCCCGACACAACCAATCCTACCTGTACCACGTCGGGAGGGTGGCAGACCGGCTGGCTCGTCTTCACCGACAAAATGGGGGCTCTTGGAAGCGTGGACGAACCTGATTCATTGCACCCCGGCGATTCCCAATATAACGATGTCCGCTTGCGGATCAAGCAACCGACCGGCGGCAACGGCACCATCAGTGGAAACGGCAATGTCTCCAACTTCGTGAGCTATCTTCCCGGCGGGGATGGCCGGGGCAATGGCGGCGGGTTGATCAACGGCACGCTGACCGTGTGCGTAGGAGGCTACAAGCGCGACATCGTCATCAATTCCACGGGTCGCATCCGAATTGCCAAGGGGACTTGCTCATGAAGCGCCATGGTAATCCGGAACCGCGATTCGGCCGCGAGATCAAGCAAAACGGTGTGACGCTGATCGAGGTGCTGATAACCATGGTCGTCATCGCGCTCGGGCTTTTAGGGCACGCCAAGCTGATCACCTCCACGCTTAGTCACAACAATTCGGCCTACATGCGCAGTCTGGCCACCCTGCTGACCTATGACGTAGTCGAATGCATGCTCGGCAACCGCGCTGTCGCGATCAACGGCGGCTACAACATAGCTTTTGGCGGCAATCCCACCGGCGGCAGCGTGGCGGGCGACGACCTCGTTTATTGGAAAACCCAGCTGGCCGGATCGCTTCCCGCCGGGGACGGTTCCGTGACCGTGGATGCTCAGGGTAACGCCACTATCGTTGTCCGGTGGGACGACAACCGTGATGGCAATCTCGTTTCCCTAACGACCCAGACCCGTATCTGACATGCGTCGCCGATTTTCTCCAGCAGCGATGCCGCCGAAGTCCTGCCAAGGGGCCACGCTCGTGGAGCTGATGATCGCCCTGACGCTGGGCCTGCTGCTGACGGGCGTCGTCGGCTACGCCTATTTGGGCAGCCGGGCGGCTTTTCGCACCACGGACACGCTTTCCCGTATGCAGGAGAACGCCCGTTTCATCTTCGAGGTTCTCACGCGAGAGCTCCGCATGGCTGGTTATCTTGGCTGCGCCGGCTCGGCTACCCCTTTGACCAACACCTTGAATAACCCTTCAGCCTTTCCCTGGAATTTCGGACAGCCCATACAAGGTTATGAAGCAATTGGTCCGAGCAATTGGTCTCCGGCGCTTCCTTCAAGCGCATCCCCCGACTTTGGTCCGTCCAACCCTTGGGGGGGACGAGATATCATCATCCTGCGAGGAATGTTGGGCGACGATGGTATCCGCATAATCGGTCAGCCCAGTATCGGCACGTGCAGCAGCACCTCGGCGGATCTCAAGGTGACGGCGAATACGCTCCTCAAGGACGGCGATATCGTTCTGGCCACCAACTGCCAACATGCCACGGTGTTTCAGATCGCCAATTTCAACAACTTGGATAATGTGGTGCACAACACCGGCAATTCGGTTAGTCCGGGAAACAGTACCAAAGATTTGGGCGCCTGCTACAACAACAACGGCGAGCTGGTCCGGCTCTCGACCAGAAGCTATTACATCCGCGCTAACCCGGCCAGCGAGCCGGCTTTGTATCGGCGCGTGGGCGCCGATGACGCCGAGGAACTGGTCGAAGGCGTGGAAAACCTGCAGATCACCTATGGGGTGGATACCTCCGCTCCGGCGGACAAGACGGTCGATGCCTACGTCAAGGCCGACGCGGTCACCGACTGGTCGCGCGTCCTGACCGTCCGGATCAGTCTGCTCATGGTCAGCCGGTCGGACGAGAGCATCGCGACCGCCCCGCAAAGCTATACCTACAACGGCGCGACGACCACTCCCGCCGACCGCCTGCTGCGCAAGGCCTTCACCACCACCATCGCCGTGAGGAACCGGCTATGAAAAGGCGGTTTGCGGCCGTCTCGCCGAACCGCCAGCGGGGTATCTCGCTTCCCGTGGCATTGATCTTTCTGACGCTTTTGGCCTTGGCGGGAACCAGCGCCACGTTGAGCACCAATCTCCAGGAACGCATGGCGAGCAATGCGCGCAGCCGGAATCTCGCCTTCGAGGCCGCCGAGGCGGCGTTGAAGGATGCCGAAAATACCTTGGCCACCTGGCGCACAGCCGCATTTAATGGAACTGGGGGTCTGCTTGTCTATAATGCGAGCCGTCCAAACGACGCCACCTATTGGGGCGATCCCGCTCATTGGACGAGCTATCGCAATCCCGCCCAAATCTTAAGCCAGGTTGCCGAGCAGCCCAGATACGTGGCGGAAAAATTGCCTCCTGTCGGCGCTGCGGAATACTACCGCGTCACCGTGCGAGGCGTTGGGGGCGACGCCAACGCAGTGGTCGTATTGCAGGCGCTCTATACTTACACTCCATGAGACTTCTCTGGCCCGCTCGGAGCCTGACCCAATGAATATACTGAGAAAGCATTTCCCCGCGGGCTGGGCCCAGGCGCTTGCCGCGTTGATGCTAGGAGTCTTCGGCAGCGCAAGCGCCGCGGACATTTCCGCCAGCAAGTGCGTTTATACTTTCAGCACGGCAGATATCTCCGCCTACAGTTGTGCCTCGGGTGTATCCGTCGATTTGCGGGCATCCGTGCTCTCGCCCCTCGTAACCATTGGAGTTGCTTTAGGCCCCCTTCCCTGGGTTTCGGGCAATGCTCCCAATGCCTATGACTATGGTCCGCCGCCAGCCAATACCCCGCCTATTCCGCCCAACTCCCAGCCTAGCTTAGCGTCCGCGAGCGTTTCCAACACGACGGCGACTTTAACTTTGTTGGGCGGCTCGCTGGGAATCTTAGGCACGTTACCTGGGATAGTAGGCGCGTTATCGTCCCTGATTGCCCCCTTGGGCGAGATATTGCACACGGATGTAATTACCGTAAACGCCAAATCCGAAGTGCCCAGCCGCGATACCGTCAATGCCATTGCCACGGTCAATAATACGAGTATCCGCATTGCCTCTTTGCTCACCATCAACGCTACCCTTGTCCAATCCAAAGCGGCTGTGGGCCATACCTGCGAACAGCCTACCTCCGAGACCATAATCACCGGTCTTTCCATCAACGGCATTAACATCTCCCTTGATCCCGTTCTGACTTCCGTATTGGATTTGACGACGGAGCCTTTGGTCAGCGGCTTGCTCAATTCGCTCGGAGTCGGCATCAAGCTCAACGAGCGGGTATTCACCCAGGACGGTATTGTTGTGTCTAGCTGCGACAGTACTTCACGCTGTAGACTCGCGACAAACGCCATCCATGTGAGCCTTCTGAACGTCTCCGTACCGGGTGTTGCCACACTCAATGGAGACATCATCGTTTCCCATTCCGAGGCGCAACTCAACAGCGGCTGTGTCGAACGGAAGTCTTGGCGGCAAATCCTCTAGGGGTGACGTAGATGACATCCCCTACCGGGCCGCGGGGGTTTACCTTGATGGAACTCGTGATCGCCCTGGCTATCGTGGGCATTCTGGCGGCCATCGCCTTGCCGGGTTATCAAAGCTATGCCCGGCGCGCCGCCCGCTCCGAGGCCAAGGCGGACTTGCTGGAGGACGCGCAGTTTCTGGAGCGCAATTTCACCGAGGCGAACCGCTACGACCGAAACGCCGCGGGCAACCCCATCAGCTTGCCGATCACTCAATCCCCCCGAACCGGAACGGCGAAGTACAGCATTACTGCCTCGACGCCTACCCAAACGACTTTCACGCTGCAAGCGGCGCCCGTAAGCGGCGGTCCGATGAGCGGTGATCCTTGTGGTACGCTCACGTTGAATCATTTGGGCCAAAAAGGCGTAACCGGCGCGTCCCGGAGCGTGAGCGAGTGTTGGAATTGACCGCCTAAATACGGATAGGTGCGAATTTCCCATGACCACCCAAGAAATCTTCAAGCGGCTGCGGATCGGCCTATCCCTGGTCGTCGGCTTCGTGGTCGGCAAGTATCTCGCCACTGCGATGGGTCATCATGCCTCGGAGTTCTTCATCGGCGGCTTCGGCTTGGGGGTGGTCCTGACCAATGTGGTCTTTTGGGCCGTGGATGCCCTGGGGGGCAAGGGCCATTCCGAATGAAGGCGTGCGCCCGGCGTATCGGGCGCGGCTGAAAGCACGGGGCGAGCGTTGCTTGGGACGGGCCGGGCGGTAAGCCCATCTGTGACGGAAGGAAAAAGCCTAGGCGCAATCCCGCGGAACGGAAGCCCTTACTCTTACTAGAGAACGGCGGTCTGGATGAGTCCCTGTTGGTAGTACCGCTTGATGTCCAGGCCGTAGGTTCCGTTTTTCAGGATGGCCTTGATCCGGTAAGGCTGCCCGGAAGGGTCCAGGTCGATTTTCGCGAGGTCGACCACGCGATGGGGCCGCGGGTTCTTGTCCGGATCGAGCAGCATGATGACTTTCGGCTTGAGCTTTTGTTGAGGATTGACCTCGATGACCAGCGCCACTTCCTCGTTGCTCATTTCGACCAGGCTTCCGGCCGGGTAAATGCCAAGACACTCGATGAACTTCATCACCAACTCGCCATCCAAGCGCTTCCCGCTCTCCTTGTTGAGGATGCCGATCGCCTCCATGTGGGTGCGCCCCGCCTGGTACACGCGGTCGCTGGTGACCGCATCGTAGGTGTCGACGACGGCGACGATGCGGGTGAACGGGCTGATTTGGGTATCGGTCAGACCCCGGGGATAGCCGGTGCCGTCCAGGTTTTCATGGTGCGCATGGGCCACGTCGATGGCGCCGGGATAGATGCTGCGGGAGGACATCAGGATGTCCCGACCGCGCGCGGCATGCGATTTCATCAAAGCCATTTCCTCCTCGGTGAGGCGCCCGGGCTTGTTGAGAATCTCCAAGGGAATCTTCATCTTGCCCATGTCGTGCATGAGTCCGGATAAGCCGAGATTCCGAAGTTCCGGCACGGCCATTCCGAGATGACGCCCGAGCGCAATCGAGAAGATGCAGACGTTCATGGAGTGCTCGGAGGTGTACTCGTCCCGGTTCTTCAGCTGGGTCAGCAGCAGCATGGCGTCGGGATTCCTGCACACGCTCTCCACGCATTCGGAAACGGCCTCTCTCGCGAGTTGGATATCGACGCCGCGGCCGAAGCGGATCTCGTCCATGAAGGTTTTGACGAGGTTGCTGGTCTCCTTATGGACTTTCCGGGCTTGACTGATTTCCTGCCGGAAGGATTCCCGCCTTGGAGGCGGGGCGGCGGCCCGGAGCCTGGGCGAGGATTAGGCCGGCCGCGGGGCTTCCGCCGCTTGGGGGTATTGGGTCCTTTGGGCGTCGACGTAGACGTATTCGCAGACCGCCTGAACGGCCTTGATGTCCGCGAGGGTGGCGAGCGTGAAGCCTTGGAACAGAAAGGGTGTCTCCAGCCATGGGCGATCCAGGTCACAGACGTACATTCCAATCTTTAGGTCGCTGACGGGCACCTTGACCTTGAACAGGGTCGTCAGGGCGCCGGCATTGAAAGGCTTTTCCATGGTGTTTTGCAAAATCGATCGAAAGGCTCGGGATCACTGAGCGACATACCTATGCCCGTCCGTGGGGACCATCCAGCACAGGCTATCGGGCGCTATCGAAAATTTCCGATTACCGGAGGAACCCCGAAGCCCAATATCCTCGAAGCCGAATTCATAAAGCGGGGCGCTATCGCCGGCTTTGAGAGACCGCTACGTTGGCTAGCCGCCGCCGCGTTGGACGGGCCGGATCAATAGCCGCCCGATCGCTCAGGCGGGCTCCAAGACTATGATGCGCCTCATTTTTGAGGATTGTCACCTTGGCCCTCACCTGAGGCAACAAATCAAAACCATTCTCTCCACCGTCTTCGGCACGGAACGGATCGATCGCTAAAGTTTGTACAACGGCTCCAATTCCGGCCTGGCCGGCGTTGGCTCCGGAGGCTTCCCGGCCTCCGCATAAGCC